>JAEWLZ010000237.1 GCA_023457295.1 Cyanobacteria bacterium OH_PDB_112 | reverse complement strand
CATCTATATAACAGACACTGGGGAGGAAAAACTCCTACAACATCAGAAGAATTTTGGCACATTGCAATCGAAAGAAATAAAATAATATGTATTTGCGAAAATTCTGTTGAAATCCCTGAAACAGGTTTTGCGGTAATCGTTAAAAAATCCTTTCTTCCATACACCCCGCAATGTTGTGATAACGTAAAATATAGCTATTCACTCTGTCCTAAAGACTGGTGTAAAATGGAATACGCTTTTTCCGCAGGTCCAAATCTTGTAATTGATGGCGAAAAAAATGTTGATTTTGCAGAACAAAATTTCAGCTCTATTTTTGCAAATACTCGCACAGCACGCTCAGCTATAGGAATTAAAAAAGACGGAACGGTTATTTTATTAACCGTAGACGGCAGACAAAAAGGCGTTTCAGAAGGTGTTACATTATTTGAGATGGCTGATATTATGCTAAATCTAGGCGCTTATCAAGCTATGAATCTTGATGGAGGATCTTCTACACAAATGGCAGTCGAAGGACGCACTGTGAATATTCCAACAAACAAAATCGGTGCAAAAGTGACAAACGCCGTTATTGTTGTGAGACGATAGACTGATTCATGCTGAATTTATTTCAGCATCGAAAATATCATTTCAAAATAAAGATTAATACTAATCCTCTTCTATAACGAAGTGTGTCATATCTTCAGGTTTTTCAAGATCAAGTTTTTCGACAAAATAAGCACAAATCAAGCCCGAAAAAGCATTAAAAATTGCGCCTATAAGCCCGAAGAAAAATAAAAACATCATTGTTATAAACAGATTAAAATTCTGAATCATAATTCTAGCAAAAATACTTATGCCTATTCCTTGTCCGTAAGATTTGAAAATCGCTGAAATAATACCAAAAATAGGAATATAAACTAAGTTAGCCGCAACAACACAGATAAAACCGGCTATAGCTCCTATAATTGCACCGTCAACGGGTTCTAAAATTCCTACAAGATTGTTTTTTTTGAGATAAATAATTACAAAAACACTTACCATAGAAAATAACATGCAAATCAAAAAGTTAAAACTGAAAAACGGCAAAAGTAGCAAAAATCCTAAAATTGCTCCAAAAATTGCACTTAATATTACCGCAGGTTTTAAATAAATATTCATAAAGCTCCCCTTTTTAAGTTTTGACTAAAATTCCGCTGTTTCTGCAATGACATATACAAGCCGCTATGGCATCCGCTGTATCATCAAGTTTTGGAATATCATCATTCAATAACAATTTTACCATATTTGCGACATCTTTTTTATCAGCTCTACCATAACCTGTAACAGTTTGCTTAATAACCATAGGCGTATACCCAAAAGATGTTACTCCTGCTTCTTCAAGAGCCATTAGTATTACTCCGCGAGCTTGCGCAACAGGAATAACAGTTTTAGCATTTTTAAAATAAAAAAGCTCCTCAACCGAAGCACAATCAGGATTATAAGTAGAAATAAGTTCTTTCATGTCACGATAAATTTCAACAAGCCGCTTTGATAAATCAGAATTTTTTTCAGTTTGAATTGAACCCGATGAAACAATATTCATCGAAGAAATTGCCTCATCATAATCAAGGATACAATATCCAATAATCGCAACTCCAGGGTCAATTCCTAATATTCGCATTAATTTATACAGCCTACATATGTTCTATACAATCACATTATATGCTATGATTGCACCTATGAAAAAAATATTAAGCATATTAGTTATATTATTGATGGCAAATTCGGCTTTCGCCGCAAAATACTCTCACTACTTTGAAATTGACGGAGAAAAAATACTCCTGGAAAACGCAAAAACTGAGCGCGACAAAATCAAAGGACTTGCCAATCGTCCTTATATCGAAGAAAATACCGGCATGGTATTTTTTTACGAAAGTCAATCCGAACAAGCATTTTGGATGCGAAATGTAAACTTTCCGCTTGATATAATTTTTATGAGAGAAAGCAAAATAACAAGAATGTATAAAAACGCAAAACCCTGCACAACAGAAATATGCAAAATATACACATCAAAAGGTCTTACTGATAAAGTCATAGAACTCCCGGCAGGATTTTGCAAAAAACACAAACTTAAAAAAGGTAATTTCATACTGGTCAAGGAGCTCAATGAATGAAAAAGGTTTTGACAATTTTAATATTATTTTTAGGGCTTTCTAATTATGCCTTCGCTAAAGAAAATATAAATATATATCTGTTTTATGCAAGCTGGAATGCCAATTCTCAAAAGGCATTGAATGTAACTCAAAATGTCGCAAACACTTACAAAAAAAATGTCGGATACAAAGCTTTTGATGTGGATGCTGATGAAACTTACAAATTTGTGAAAAATTCAAATATCCAAATCCCAAAAATAATACCAAGCGTTATAGTTGTAGACAAACATCAAAAAATCATAAATACAATGCCTTACCGAAATCAAGATGAATCTAAATTAAAAAACGTTCTTGATAATGATGTATTGCCTAATATTTAGATATAAAAAACCCATCCAACAACTTTTATCTTTTTAAAATTTTGCTTCTAAAGATTTTGTAAAGGCACAAACTGAGCATGATAAACTTAAATTATAGAGAAAGTAGAAAGAGGGGTTTTGAAATGATACCTATTTTGGATTTAAAAAGACAGTACGACGTAATCGGCAAAGAAATTGAAGAAAATGTAATAAAAGTTCTTCGTTCGGGAAGTTATATTTTAGGAGAGAATGTAAAAAGTCTTGAATCCGAAATGGCAAAATATTGCGGCGTAAAAAATGTCGTAAGCTGCGCAAACGGAACGGATGCTCTTCAGCTTGCATTGCGTGCTTTGGATATCGGCGAAGGTGATGAAGTTATTACAGTTGCCTTTACTTTTGTCGCAACAACAGAATCCATCGGTGTTGTCGGCGCAAAACCTGTTTTTATTGATATAAATCCCGATACATTCAACATTGATGCGTCATTATTGGAAAGTAAAATCACACCAAAAACAAAAGCTATTTTGCCTGTTCATCTTTACGGACAACCTGCTGATATGGATGTGATTATGGCAATGGCAAAAAAATACAATCTTTATGTAATAGAAGACTGCGCTCAGGCAATCGGAGCAGAATACAAAGGTAAAAAAGTCGGTTCATTCGGTGATATCGGATGTTTCAGCTTCTTCCCCACAAAAAACCTCGGTGCATTCGGCGATGGCGGTATGCTTACAACAAACAGCGATTATCTTGCAAAACGCCTTACAGCACTTCGTAACCACGGTGGAGCTGTGCGTTACTATCATGAAGAATTAGGATTAAACAGCCGTCTTGATGAGGTTCAGGCAGCAATTCTTCGTGTCAAAGCAAAACATATAGATACTTGGAACAAAAAACGCCGCGAAAATGCTTACCGCTACAACGAACTTCTAAAAGATGTCGAAGGAGTTGTAACTCCAAAAGAACTTGACGGCACATCTTGTGTTTATCACCAATACACTATTCAAGTTCCAAACAGGGATGAAGTCCACAAATACCTTCAAGAACAAGGTGTCGGAGCTATGATTTATTATCCTGTACCGCTTCATTTACAGAAACTTCACGCTAATATGGGCGGAAAAGAAGGTGATTTGCCTGTTACAGAAGCAAAGACAAAAGTTGTTATATCTTTGCCAATGTTCCCCGAACTTACAGAAGCCGAGCAAAAACAAGTTGTGCAAACCATAAAAGAAGCTTTGGCACTGACAAAAGCATCGGTATAAAATATATTTTAGCTTTTTAAATTTAAAATCCCGCAATCTGCGGGATTTTTTACCTCTTATCTTATAAAAGTATTCTTCTGCCTAATTTTGGTACTGTTTTTTCAACCACGTCCAAAACCGGAGGTTTCTTCAATCTTTTCAATGCTTCTTCCGCATTTTTGGAAATAATTTTCATTTTAGGCAAAAGAGCTTCAGCACCATCGTGTTTTGAAGGATTTGTTATTATGTAATCCGCTATTTCTCCCATTTGTTTAACAATATCAGCGGTACGATTAACTGATTTAAACAAATCACCTTCATCGAAATAACGGGCTTTTTTCATATCAATTCTTACAATTTTTCTCCAAGAATTCACACAATTAACTTCAGGAGCTTGAGCCCATTTTTGAACAAACTGAGCATCATAAAGATTGGGTTCGAATTTTTGAACTCCAATACCTGCCTTCATTTCTTCCGATGTGATTTTATCTTTAATTTCATCCACATTAGATAAAACATCACCGACTTCGTAATCTATATCATTAACAGGCAATGTTTTATTTTTTTCATTTCCTTCAGTTAAAGAACAGGCAACCGCAGCAAGCTGATCAGGAGCTAATTTTTCAAGAGGAGTTTCAGTCATAAGATTTGCAAAAAGAAGTTCATCAATTCCTCTTGCTTTTGCTGCAATCACACCTTTTATTGTAGGAACTAAATTACCTTCTTCACCTTTAAAACAGCCCATTTCAGGCTTAGTAACAATTGCTGACATTTTTTTGAATTTTGTCTTCATTTCATCCATTACAAAATCCAAACTTTCTTCTTTGCCGGATAAACTTTCACGTAAAAATGACCTGTCTACCGATTTTTCTATATCAGATGAAGTCTTTTTCAATGTTATAAAATGACTTATAAAACTGTATGTAGGCTTAAAGTTGCTTATCAAATTATCCGCGGGAGAAGTAACTACCTTATAAACACATTCTGGAGGATGTTGTTTATCAAGCATGATAATAACATTACCTATAAGGTCTTTTCCTCTTCTACCTGCACGTCCTGCCATTTGATGAAACTCATTGGCGGTCAATTCTCTTTTTTGTATTTCACCAAGATCATTTGCTCCTGAGTACTTAGAAAGTTGTGTCATAACAACTGTTTTAGCAGGAACATTTATTCCCGCCCCCAAAGTATCAGTGGCAAAAATAACCTTACAAAGTTTTTTCTGCGCCAGTTCTTCCACAAGTTCTTTATAATCAGGCATTTTACCGGCATGGTGGACAGCTGTACCCGATAAGAAATCAGCAGCTTTATCATCAGCACCGAGGTATGCTCCTTTATCAAGGTGTTTTTGAACAATTTCACTCACCTGCGTTTGCTCTTCGTCAGTAAGAAGGCTTTCACCGGTTTTTAAGAATTCCTCACGCAAAGAATCGCAACCGCCTTTTGAAAATTTAAAGAAAATAACAGGAGTTTTTTCTTGTTTTGTTAAAATACGAGAAAGACGAATTTCGGGAGAAATTTCACTAGTATTAATTATTTCGGATTTTAACGCGTCGGTTATATTTTCTGCCTGTTCTCTTGAAATTTTAGCCGAAATCAACTTTTGAGTAACAGCTGTTATAGGCAAATCTTTACCTTCTGTTATTTGCTTCAAACGCTCAAGTCCGTTTTTGGCTTTTTCAGCAGAGTTTTTTGCCATTTTGTTATCCAGCATTTGAAGAGCTAACATTTCTTTCATAGGCATTGATTTTTTTTCTAAAAGATTTTTTAATCTTGTCGGACTTACAATCACAGTTGCAGCGGTATTTTGAGGGAATTTAGATTTATGAACTTTAGATCTTTCAAGCAAATCATTGTTAAAATCACGGACAGATTTGTCTTGAAGTAAAGATGCGATTCTTTTCGCTTCCATTTCTTCAAAATCGAGTTTTTTGACCAAATCTTCTTCCATTTTTTCAACTTCAACAGCACCTTCTTTGTGAGTCAAAATTTTATCAAGAACTTCTATCCCATGCTCAAAATTGCCTTCACCGTTTGCCTTTTTGCTTATATCTTGCAAAACTGCTTTTTGTAGTTCAAAAAGCGGCTCTTCCGCATCAGATTTAGAAGCTTTCTTAAGCTTTGCCAAATCATATTTTTCAACCACTAATGGCATAATATCTCTATGGTCATCATCATAAACAGAAAACTTTAAAGGGACATGTCTTTCTTTGGGCGAAACATGTATAAGCC
>JAEWLZ010000236.1 GCA_023457295.1 Cyanobacteria bacterium OH_PDB_112 | reverse complement strand
ACGCTGTTGTGCGCGCCCGCACTGCCGCCGCTGGCGCGCATTCGCGTGCTGCGGGCCGGGCTCTCGCTGGGGCAGGCCAAGGGGCGCGTGTTCGCGCCAGATCATGCGCTGGCGATGGCCGCGCCCGCTTACCCGCTACGCCAGTTTCCCCTGAGCCTTGCGCAGGCGATCGCCTACCAGCGCGGAGAAGCGCTCCCCGCCCCACCCGGAGCCCGCGGCTACGGCACCGTCACCTTGGGCGGGTTGCCCCTGGGCTTTGTGAAGGCAAGCGATGGCTGGCTCAAAAATCATTATCCCAAGGGGCTTCGCCGCCCCTGAATGCCACCTGATGGAAGGAGCCACTATGGAAACCATCACTCTCAAAGGAACCCAACGCCCCGTCAGCCGCCTGTGCATGGGCGGTTGCCCTGCGGGCGAATATGGCTGGGGCAATGTGTCGCGCGCGGAGGTTGAGCGCGCGATGCTGCTGGCGCTGGAGCGCGGCGTCAATTTCTTCGATACCGCCGATACCTACGGGCTGGGGCGCAGCGAGGAAACGCTTGGCGAAACCTTGCACGCGCACCGCGCGTCGCTTTGCCTGGCCACCAAGTTTGGCGTGCGTGTGGAAAACGGCAAAACCTTCTTTGATAACAGCCCCGCCTATATCGCCACGGCGCTGTCCGCCAGCCTCAAGCGCCTGAAAACCGACTACATCGACCTGTATCAGGTACATTATCTGGACGAGCACACCCCCGTGGCGCAGATGATGGAAGCGCTGATTGCACACAAGGCCAAGGGCGACATCGCAGCCATCGGGCTGAGCAACATCCACCCGGAGCACATTCCGGCTTTCGCCCCCTACCGCGACCACATCGCCACCTTCCAAAACCACTTCAGCCTCGCCCATCGCGCCGATGAAGCCGCCATGGCGCAGATCGCCACGGAATTGCAACTCGTCCCCCTCACCTGGGGCAGCCTCGGGCAGGGCATCCTGACGGGCAAGTATGACGCTTCCGTGCACTTCGACGCGAGCGATCGGCGCAGCCGCACCATCTACGATAATTTCTACGGGGAACGCCTGCTGCGCAACCTCCGCATTGTGGAAGTGATGCGCCCCATCGCCCGCGCCCATGGCGTGCCCGTCGCCAGCGTGGCCGTGCGCTGGATTTTGGAAAAGCTGCAGCCCAGCGTAGTCATCACCGGCGTCAAAACCCCCGAGCAGGCCGATGCCAACGCGCAGGCGCTGCAATTCTCGCTGACCCCCGCGCAGCGCGAGGCGCTGGATGCCGTTTCCGCCGAACCCTGACGCGGTTTACGTTTGCAAGTGCAACGAAGCCGGGGCAATCGCCCCGGCTTCGTTGCGTTTTCTCGCTGCTGATTGCCACGGCCTGCATTGCATGCCGCTGCATCACAGGCGGATCAACCCATCGTCATCCAGCTGCCAATCCGGGTTCCATGCCACTTCCCAATAGTAGCCGTCCGGATCGGCAAAATATGCATGGTAACCACCCCAGAAGGCGTCCTGCGGCTCTTTGACAATCTTCGCGCCCGCCTTGCGCGCCAGCTCTGCCATCGCGCGTACTTCCTCGCGGTTGTGCGCGTTGTAGGCCAGCGTGATGCCGCCAAACCCCTGCCCAATGGGCGGCGGGTTCACCGCATCGATATCCTCCGCCAGCAGGTGCAGCGGGTAGAGCTCCAGCTTCACCCCCGGCGTGTTGAAAAACACCACCTGGGGCGCATCCCCCTGCTCCCGGGTACGGAAACCCAGCCCGTCGCGGTAGAAGCGCAGTGAGGCCGTCATATGCCGAACGCCCAGACATACCACGTTCACGCGGTTCATGCGCGCACGCATGGCCTCATCCTGATGCCGAATCAGCTTGCGCTGGATTTTTCCGCTGATCGTCTTTGGCAGTTCATCCACAAAGTCGATGATGCGCGGGTATTTGTAGGGGGCCGTCACCGCCTTGACGTGCTCCTGCAGCTCGTGGCGCAGCTCGTCGCTGGCCTCATAGCCCCGGTTTTTCACCAGCACGATGGTGGCCTTCACCACCTGCCCGCGCTCCGGGTGCGGCACGGCGGTGATCGCGCATTCCATCACGGCAGGGTGCGTCATCAGAGCGCTCTCCACCTCGAAAGGGCCGATGCGGTAGCCACTGGACTTAATCACATCATCGCTTCGGCCGATGAAGTAAAAGTAGCCGTCCACATCGCGCCAGGCCATGTCGCCGGTGTGGTAGAGGTCGCCCTGGAACACCTCGCCCGTTTGCTCCGGGTTATGCAGGTAGCCGATGAACAGCCCGGGCGGATGCCCATGATGCATGCGGATGCAGATTTCGCCCTCCACGCCATCCTCCACATCATTGCCCGCCTCGTCCACCAAAGCGATGTCATAGGCGGGGGAAGGCTTGCCCGTGCTGCCCGCGCGGGGTTCCATCCATTTGCTGGTCATCAGCAGTGGGGTGGTTTCGCTCTGGCCAAAGGCTTCGTGAATCTTCACGCCAGTCGCCTTGTAGAACTGCTCATACACCTCGGGATTGAGCGGCTCGCCCGCGCAGTTGGCCCAGCGC
>JAEWLZ010000235.1 GCA_023457295.1 Cyanobacteria bacterium OH_PDB_112 | reverse complement strand
ATTTGCGGGTCTGTCTATAACAACCGTCTTTTTATCCATTGATTTTACGGGCTTTAGGACCGCGGAGTTGTATATATTATTTTTTCCTTCATTGGAAAGATTATATGTATCCGTTGCGGCAAGCTGTTCTTTAAGCGCCTTATATCTTTCTTTCGGCTCAGGATGGGTATTTCTCGGGCTGGAAACATTCGGGAGCGAAGCTATCAAATCTATTGCCTCAAGCCCTTTTTGGGGATTGTAACCCGCTCTGCTCATAAGTACCAGGGCTTCTGCGTCCGCCTCGTACTCAAGCTGACGCTCTTCGGCGTAAACCTTATTTATAGCGGCCTGCAAAGCGATAGCCGATGCCATACAGGCAAGAGAAGCAATATCGGAAGCGGTTGAACTTTGACCGTTTATGGTCTGCATACGCCCGATTTGGTAGCTTTGCACACCCACAACGCCTGCTGCGGCCTGCTGAATCTCAAGTTTTCTTATTTTTATGCTGTTGTCGACCATTTTTTGGTGATGCCCCATCAAAAAATGCGCCAGCTCATGCGCCATAACAAAGGCGATAGCGTCGTCGTTTTGGTGAAGACAATCATACAGCCCGCTTGTGAGAGTCACAAGATTGGCGGCGGACGCCTCGGCGTTGATTTCTTTCGGGTCAATATCGAAGCCGATTCGCCAGTTTTTGTCATAAATATTATTCGCGCGCAAAAGTTTTTCTGTTATGCGATAAACCTTGTATTTTTCGGCGGGAAGCTGTTTTGAATAGGCGGAATATTTTTTGGCGTCAGACAGTGTTTTTTTTGCAAAAAGCTTGGCATCAGGCGCTTTTAAGCCGTTACTTTTTAAAATGATAAGTCCGGGGTCTTTTTTGAAAACATCGTAAGACGCGCTCGCGTTAAGACTTTTGACCGGTGCGACAGCTGCCGCGAAAGACGGCGCACATAAAATAAATAACAAAAAAATTGAAATAATCTTTTTCATATTTTCCCCCGAAAAGCTGTTTTAACCTTTAAAGGATATCATGGGGCTAAATCATGCACAACGAATTTCAATAAAAAATTAAAATTATGTAACTAAGAAATCAAAACTCGCTCCAGATGCCGATTCATAAGGATAAGTTCTTCGTGTTTCCAGTTCCATTTTTTTATGACGTTTTGCGCTGTCGTCAAAATCGGACGCATTCCGAGCGTTATCGGGGTCAAGGATTTCAGCCAGTGTTCGGCTGTGTTTTTGTCGTTCATCGGCGATTTGCCGTCTGTGCGTGTGGCTTCTTCATACTCGGCTTTTGTTTGTTCAGGGGTTTTGTATTTCACACCTTCATTTTTATTAAAATAAGTCATGTTCTTTTTTTGTTCATGTTTTCTGTTATCATGTGACAAAATGTCCCCTTGTCGACCGACATTTTGTCCTGTTGTAGGTGACATTTTGACGGAGACAAAAATTTTTGACGTGAATCTGTAATGATTTAAAAGCCCCTTGGTTTCATACATTATCAGCCCGGCTTCGCTCAGCTCTTTTATCGCGCGTTTTATAGAGCGCTCGGAGACGCCCAGTCTTTCCGCGAGAGTCTTTTGTTTCGGGAACATAGAGACCTTATTCGGGTTGTAACAGTCCGCCAGATAAAGCAAAACAAGCTTCGATGTCGGCGAAATGTCGTATTTGTTAAGCGTCTGTAACAGATTTTTGCTTAATTGAAATTGTGTTAAACCCTTTTCAGGGCATGATTTCTGGTGCATATTCTTGTCCTTTCTAAAATAGTGCACACAAAGTATTGCCCTTTTAAGCTAATCACCGTATTATATAAATGGTTAATTTATTGGTGTTCTGCTTAGCTTAAGTGGGACACTTTTTTGTGTAGTATTTGTTTTAAATTACTAAACTAAATGTTTAACATGCATGATTTTATAAGGCATGCTATACTAGTGTCAAGAGTGTGTCAATGAGCGTATATTGACGTCACTGACAGGTAAATGACAGAGGTATGAAAGATGGAAAAGTACAAAGTTTCGACAATAGCAGAGCTTTTAGGTGTTGCTCAAAAAACAGTTTACCGGATGATAGACCGAGGTGAAGTCAAGATATGTCAAGAACGTGTCAATAACCGTGAAACTACACTCATAATGCTTGACAAGCCTCAACTTGAAGCTTTAATCGAAAAATATAAAAGTCAAGATAGTCAATATCGTGTCAATGACGTAGATGACAATGTCAATGACACTGTTCTTGTCGGTCAAAAGGTTGAAAAGCTTAATTATGGCGAAGATTACTTCGACAAATTACAAAACTTTGTCCTTGAAGTCAATGACAGACATGGACAGGAAGTCAAAGAGTATGTTGACAGGTTAGTGACAGCTCAGAGTCAGGCACTTTATCTTGAAGATAAACAAAAAGGTCAAGAAGCCCTCTATCTCAATGAAATCAATAATTTGACACGTGGTAAAAACATGCTGTTAAAGGTGTCAATAACCGTCATAACCCTGCTTGCGATAGGTCTTATAACAATAGCGGCACTTTATATATATAACCTCAACCACCCGACAGTAATCGAAAAAA
>JAEWLZ010000234.1 GCA_023457295.1 Cyanobacteria bacterium OH_PDB_112 | reverse complement strand
AAGTTTGTTGAAATTTAAGGGTTCTGCTTCTTCAATAGCATTATGTTTACAGGTTTTAGATATTCCCCAACCATCCATTATCGCTAATAAAACTTTGTTTTTCATTTTTTGTAAATTCCTCTTTTTAGTCTGTTCATTAATTTAATTATCCATACTAAAATATAAATTAACAGTATTTTTTGAAAAAGGACTCGAAAAAAATGAACCTTTTTGTAACAGGAACTGACACAGGAGTCGGCAAAACTTTTATTACCGCAGGTATAGCTGCTGCTTTGATTGCCGAAGGGGCAAGAGTAGGTGTTTACAAGCCTGTTGAGTCAGGTGCAGGCAAAGGGTTTGATAAAAAATTATTTTCAAAAGATTTAGAATTTGTAAGCAAAATAGCAACCCAGGTAAAGACAAAAGTTTCTTATTTGTTAGAAATCCCAGCCGCGCCTATGGTTGCTGGTGATGTTGAAGATGTTGTAATAGAAAAAGAAGTCATAAAAAAAGATTATGAAGAGCTTTCAAAAACTTGCGATATTGTTATAGTTGAAGGAGCCGGCGGCTTAATGGTTCCTTTCGGGAAAGATTTTTTGGCGGCGGATATTCCCAAAATGCTTAATATTCCTATTTTAATAGTTTCAAGACCTGATTTGGGAACTATCAATCATACTCTTTTAACTATTGAATATGCGAAGAAAAAAGGATTAAAAGTGGCAGGAGTTGTTATAAATAATTATCCGGAAGGCACAATGGATATTGCTGTAAAAACATTGCCTATGGTGATTCAAAAATTTTCGGATGTTAATTATATTGCTAATGTTCCCAAAAATATGAATCCTTTTGGCGCGGGTGTCGCAGAACTTGTTGCAAATAATTTAAGTATGGGTATGCTTTTCGCCAAATAATTTATGAGAAATATTTAAACGAACTTTGAGCATTTTGGTCGAGAATTTTCTTAACCGATTCTCGTTCAGAGGTAATGGCTTTATATTCAACTTCAACGGAAGTCTGTTCTAGTTGGAGTTTTTTATCTTGCGCATTGATTTCTTCTACTATTTTTTCATATTTATTTTCGGCCTCAGTATTATCACCTTTATAAAGCTCGTCATAAATCTCAGGAACACAGCGCCAATCTAATTTTTCATAATCTGTTCCGTTGAATCTAATAGATTCTTGTGTATATTTGTCAGATAGTCTTGTAATATAATAAGTACCGTTATGAAGACCTTCTTCTAATTCATCTTCATTAGGTGGAGTGTCTTCATACCAAAAAGTATTTACTGCATTTGTATTCAATGTAGGATAACCTGAAGTAAAATTCCAAACATTAGTATTATTAATTTGTGAGGCTTGATAACTTGGATGTATGGTAGTGCCATATGTTCCTGATTGAGAGCTTACTTCTGCTGGGGAACATACAGTAGGAGTATTTAGTGTTGAAGCAGCTCCTTCGTAAAATCTATAATTTGTCCATCAAAGTAATAACAATTATGCATGGTTCCTGAGGAAGCAGAACCTATCAGTTGCCCTGATGTAGAGCCTCCGTTTGTGCCGTTTATTGTTAAACTTCCTGTGGAATAACAGTCACTTAAATTGGTATTGTTATATCCCATAAATACACCAACATATTGAGTTGTTCCATTTACAGTTATATCAACATCTGAATAAGATTTTGTTACATTTCCTTGGTATTCCCATCCTACAAGACCTCCTACATCGTCAGCCCTGTCTGATAAAACAGTTCCAAGTTGCATAGAGCCTGAAACGGAACATTTATCAACAAGCCCTTCATTTTCTCCTATAATACCGCCAATTTCTTTAGCCGTGCCGTCAACTACCATATTCAGGTTAGTAATATTACAATTTTCTACATTACCTGCTGAATAGTTATAGCCGACTATACCGCCCAAATATCCTGACCAGAGAGCACCGGTATCGATAGAATCATATCTCATTGACAGATTGTTAATATTAACATTTCTTATATCTCCTGCAGAAGCACCAAACATACCTTGATAAGACATTGTTCCTGCACCGTCATAGTTCATTGTTAAATTATTTATATTATGCATATTTCCGTTAAAAAATCCTGTAAACCTATTTGCATTAGTACCTAAAGCTGTCCAATTAAATGATGACATATTCACATCAGCCATCAAAATATAATTTGAGCTTAAAAGACCTGTTGTCGACTGATTACTAGAAAGAGCATTAAGGGCGGCGGCAGAATATATTCCGATAGCGTTTACCATATTACCTGTTTTGACATCAAGATAGGTAACTGTTTTAAGGTCAGGATTTAATGCAGTAATAGCATTTGTAGCGCCTGTTTGCTGTACATCGCTTGCTGTTAGTTGATTCAACTGTAAGAATCTTGAACCTACTATACTACTGTTTGATGCTCGCATAATGTAATAACCATATTTTGAAAGATTATCAACACTTATTCTGTCATGTCCGTCTTGAGGAGGTATATACATATGTCTATTTGTGATGGATTTATTGTATGAGGTCGCGACATTTTCAAGCTCTGAAGACAAACGCAAGCGTCTCTGGCAAATTTGCTGGATACGATGCTCCAGGTCAACTTGCCTTGAGGTTAGAGATAAAAATCTTGCCTGATTTGACGACAAACCCATTTTTAAGTCTTTTTCCT
>JAEWLZ010000233.1 GCA_023457295.1 Cyanobacteria bacterium OH_PDB_112 | reverse complement strand
TGCTTGTTATGGTTACCGGATTTTGAAATGTTTTCAGATGCTTTATAATTACATCCCTGATTTCAGGATAAAAAGCTCTTTTACTGCTTTTGTCAATCTCAGACGCTTTTTTAAACTGACTCATAATATAAGATAACCTGCCAGGAGCTATAAACTATGGTGGTTTGAAGGCAGTGAAAAAACATCAGAGAGATACAATTATATAATTACAATCATTATAAAAAAATGCCGGGACATGCAAACATGCAACTGATGAAGACAAGACCGATATGACAACCAAAATTATACAAAAAAACAAAACAACCCACATTAATACCGAAATCGAAGAAATATCGCAAAGAATTCTGGAAGAGCTTGAAACCGCAAGTTCTGATGATCTCTCAAAAGCCGGATATGCAAAAAAAATATTGCAGATATCTGATCTTAAATATACAAAAAGCATATTTTACGAGATAGATAATGTTTTTGATGCCTCTGACAGGACTATAGAAAAAAAAGCAATTATAAAGGCATTGCTTTATTCCACGTGGCTTCAGAGGCTCTATTTTATTATTAGATCGTCTCTCATGTCAATTCTGGCAATGCTTGTTACTTTGGTTTATGTTTCGTTTTTTGGTGACATAGGGGTAATATTAGCAGCAATAATGGGTGTGCTGATATTTATTATTGGGTTATTTGTTACACGGTTTTTTGATTCGCAGATAGTAAGAGTAACAAAATATATAATCAGCAATCTGGAAAATCATAAAAAAATCAGAGACTTTATTGTGAATAATCTCTAAAAACGGATAAACTAATTTTTTCTTCTATTAAGCATTATGATTTTTTTCACGTTATTCTTTTAACTTTTTTTAAAAAGTCTCTTTTTTGATGTATCACATCACTTCTGATTTTTCCCTAAGAAATCTGATTTTTGGTTTTATTGTAACCGCAAAACCCATTTTGAGATACAGCAATAAAAGGAAAATAAGTGAATATGTTTTATTAGGCATACATTCCTGAGTTTTTGCATTTCTCTGATTATTGCAGTTATTTTCCGGTTTGTATTATGCATGCTTGGCTATGAACTCTAAGATTCTTAAATTTATACCAGCAGACAATTTTTTAAAACGCATCCATGAGAATTTTTGCATGCCTGTTTTGACATAATGAAATCTTTCTCACTATGAAAAAACAGAACAAAACCTGAAAAACCAAAAAAACAAATACGCCCCGGCCGGACTATGTCCCTGTGATTACCTAATCCCTACATCTATTTATATAGTATAGGAGGCTAAGAGATAACTATGCCAAATGTAACCACACACAAAGGATTCCATGTACCCAATGACAAATATTTTGAGTACTCGGAAAAGGCAGTTGAACGTGCCTTAGAAAGCGGTCAAATCAATTTTGATGATATTTCTTTAATTAAAGAGTTTATCGGGGAAATCTCGATGAACATTGCACCCGAAAGAGTCTATAAATTGCATTATATTTTGATTAATTGGAGAAATTTCATAAAACCATATAGAGAAAATACAGCTGCGGATCTTTTTTCAGGAATGGAAAAAATCAAGCGTTTTCAAAAAAAAGATGGAAAATACTATTCTAAAAATACTCTCGGCGATTATGTCAAATTCTTAAAAAGATTCTACCTTTGGATGTCAGATAATGAATATACAAACATTCCGGAAAAGAAGATTAAAAAATTTAAAATACCAAAACCACCTCAAATGAGTGTTACTGCTGAGGAATTGCTCTCTGAAGAAGATATTTTAAAGATGATTGATGCCTGTTGGAACTCCAGAGATAGAGCATTAATTTCTATGCTTTATGAAGGTGCTTTTAGAATTGGGGAATTAGGGAATTTACAATGGAAACAAATTAAATTTAATAGTTGGAATACTGTTGTTAATGTCGATTCCAAAACAGATAGACCGCGCTATATTCCCCTCTTAATAGCTAAACCTTACATAGCACAATGGAAAAACGATTATCCTTTTGAACCTGAAGGGGACAATCACGTATTTCTAAGTTTTAATGATAATGAACCAATTCAATATAGAGGAATGCAGAAAAAAATCTTAAAAATTGCTGAAAAAGCAGGGATTACTAAAAAAATTCATCCTCATTTATTCAGACATAGCAGAATTACACATCTCATTCAAAAAGGATATAGTGAATCCTGTATTAAAAAAATGGGATGGGGAAACTTGACGACAAATATGTTTTCAACTTATGCTCATTTAACAGATTCAGATATTGATAATGAAATAGCAAAACAGGAAGGAATTATCACAGAAGATAAGCCTGAACATTCACCACTTGAAGCCAGGCAATGCCCAAGATGTTATACTATTAATGGTCCCACTATGAATTTCTGCGGTTCTTGTGGACTTGAATTAACACCTGAGGCATTGGCAGAAAAGAAAGAATTGATGGATAATTTGCATAATTTAAACAAAGAACAATTATTAGATTTAGTGCAAAAAGCATTAACTGGATAAAATCTATTTTTGTTGTGATTTAATTCACAATTATTTTTTATCCGGAAAAAAATCAATCAATACCTTTCTCAATCTTTCTTCAAAAACATCTGCAAAAAGTTCTGCAATTATTTTATAATTTTCCCAGGGAAAAGGGAGGTATAGATAGGGAGGATTTACTAAGAAACTAAGCGAAATCATGAGAGATGAAGTTAAACAGACGGATGAAAACTATCTGATTGTGTCGACAGCAACTGCGGACGGTCAAACCAAAATATTTGAGAAAAAGAATGTTGATTTGGCAAGGAATATCTTTAAACAACACAGGCAGGAGGCATATCACAGTATAAAAAAATGAATCTGTATATTCAAGCTATCTTACATCGTCATGTTAGATATGACAAAAATTCTGTCTAAAATCCGGGCTTGGTTTCTTAGGAAAACAATCCTAATAGCTGTAATAATCAATGATCCGGTATTTAATTTTATGATAATAAATGGCAATGAAAAATACTTTGCTGCAAATTATTGCCATAAAGGAACAGTTGTTGAAAATAATCAGGAGAAGGAAAACATCGCCAAATGTAACCTTATAGGTCCTTCCTCCTCCCTTGCCCCAATCCCGTTAGAATGGAGGCAGTTAAATGATTACTAATTCTAAAGGTAAATACCTTCCTTATCAAATAAAAACTACATTAGAAGCAATCAACTCTCTGGATGAAATTGAAAAGAAAATTTACCATTATCTTGTTAAAATCGGAGATGTTGAAATAATCGACAATCTTTCATCTTTTAATTTAGGTGTTCCAGGTAACAGCCATTTTTCAGGGGGACTATAATGATATACCCTGTCACAATAGCCAGGGGGCGACGGGGGGCGGCACGCCCTCCCGTAGTATCCTTCCTTGGTTTACATAGACTAAAGCGAAGTCACATCTTAAAGGGGATGCCGATATGGTGAATACTGCATTAAAAGCCATATGGAAAAACCCTAAATTATCTCCATATTACCGGGATGTAATTAATTTTGTTGATTATCTTGAAAAAACAAGTAAAATGCGGCTTAAATTTAATATGTTCAATACATACCCTATGGAAAGTAAATCAATTACAGTTCCTTATGTTCACAGATGGACAGACGGATATTCAAAACCAATTTATGCCAGATTAAAAAAACTGGAAAAATGGTATAATCAGAATGATGTCTTTGCTACTATGATGACATTAACAGTTTATCAAAGAAATCATACAATCTCTGAATGTCTTGATAATTTACAGGAACACAAAAAATCATTAATTGCAAATCTTAGATATATCCGTTCTCAGATTGGTTATCTTGAATACCTCTGGATAATTGAACCGCATAAATCCGGTTATCCTCATCTGCATATGATGATTTTTACTAAAGAGGATTTCATGCCATATGAAGAAAGATTACAAAATTTATGGGCGGAAAAATACGGGGCTGCCTCTAAAGAGCATGGTTTAAAATTAGGTTCTCATGATTCCAAAGGAGAATCTAAAAGACTTGACTTTTTAACACAATATATTTTCAAATATTTGGGAAAATCCATTGTTTCTGAAAATAGCTTTGATGATGATAAATCAAATGATATGATGTCAAATCCTGCTATTCTTGTTTTTCACTCCCAGGTATTTAAAAAATTTAAACCTGTGAAAAGAAAAAGAGGAGTTAAAAAAATGAAAGACGGAACTCACAGAACATTTTCTTTAGGTCGTGGTTCTTATCGTCTGTGGGATTCTTCAAGAGGACTAAAAAATATTATGCGGATGGAAAAAAAAGAGAATTGGAATAACTGCCTGAGTGTTGAAATGATAAAAGATGAATCTGAAGAAAGTTCAACAAATGTCTATAAAACTGCAAATGAAGGACTTTTAAAGCAAATCTATAAAAGAAATATGTTGAAAGCATCTGCTGAATTAGAAGGAGTATTTGATATATCAAAATACATTTCAAATCAGTAATTAAAAAAAATTAAAAATGTTTTTTTTATACAATTGGTGCAATATGCTCAAAGTAATAAAGCAAAATAAAAGCACATAATCCCATAAAAAAGAAAAAACCTACAATTTCTGGCGCATCTTCAAAATTCATTCTAATGTTCACCTCCTAAGCTCTCTCATATAGAAAAAAAGAATTACAAAGTTTTATTTAATATTACTCATCACAATAAATTCTGTAATTAGTGTATGAGGTTTTTAACTTCATGACCCCCTTTTTATTCATGAGCTAACTTAAATAATAATCTGATATTCAAGTACTTATTGATCACTGACAAATAATATATAGCTGTATTTATTTATTAGTGGCGCGCATAAAAATCATACTGACTATTAAAGGTTATGCAGATATAGATTTATATCTGGGATATTTATTCAGGTTATTTTTCATTTTATGTATTCATTATTAAACTAAACTAAAAGATTTATTTTATCAGTGATATCATTTAATTTATAATATTCATTCTCTAAATTTACTGAAGCCTGTGAATATTCACCATTTATTTTAGCAAGAATTGCTGCTTCCTGCACCAATGTATTTTGTAAAATTAGAGATGCTTGATATTGCGAATTTGTAAGATGTTTATTTGCGTATAAAGTATTATAAGACGAAACTAAATTGTTATAATAATTTAATTGTGAATTATATTCGGAAACTTTCAGATTATAAATATCTTCACTTTTTTTGATATCTTTTAATTGACTATTGTATTGTTCAAATAGTGACATACACTTTTTAAAATCTTTAGAATTTTCAAAAAACCATCCATAGTAATATTCATCATTATTCTCTACAATATAGCCCCCAGTTGCCTCTATTGCGGTCCAAGTGTTTTCACTTGTTTCTGCGATTACCCAGGCATGATTTGATTCAAATAAAGTTTCATCAGATCTCGAAACATCTCCTATTACAATTTGAGCATTAATTCCTGCTGTTTCTACCATATTCCAAACATCTAACGCCATATCAGAACAAACAAAAAAATCTGCGTAGCTGTATGTATGCTTACTATGATATTCTTCAGCAATTTCTTGTATTATTTTTTTATTGGACTCATATTCTGTAAATGATGGGTTTTCTCTTTGTTTTGATAAAAAATACGGGGTTACTGAGGAATCAGAATCTGAATCTGAAAAATCTTTTATGTCGATATTGTCTGATGTATCTTTTAGATCTTGATTTAAAATATCCTCCTGATAAATGATTCCAGAATAAATTACAGCAATAAATATCCAAATTATAACCAATAATATAATACATATTTTAGAAAATTTATTAAGCTTAAATGGTTTTTTTACATTATTATTATCACTAAAATTGTTTTCAATTATGAATTCTGGTTCTTTTACATTATTGCTATCACTAAAATCATTTTCAATTACAAGTTCAGGATTTTTATCTTCTTTCTCAAATTCTTTTTTAGAATCATCAATTGACTTTGAGAAATTAAATCCACATTCCGGGCAATATAATGGATCTTCAAATTCTTGCCTATGTCCACATTTTGGACAAAATTTAACCATATACTGTTTTCTCCTAAATTGATTTTATAGCTATAATTTTATATTTATATTTCTAAACGCTTAAATCAACCTATTTTTTTTGATAAGGTCTTATCTTGCACAATTAAAAAGATAATAATACATTTTTCCTAAGAATTTATAGTTGGAAATAAAAACAACAATACTTTTTTAAGAAATATCAGCAATTCTTAGTTTAGAAATTAACTTAAAAAATGCCTGAAATTAAAAAAAAACTACTTAAATACCGTAACGAATCCTCAGGAGGGCTCAATAAAATTGAATATAAGTGTCTGTTAAAGTATACAAGATTTATAAAATAATGTCATAAATTATAAATTCTCATAAAGATTAAATAACCTTGTAAAATCGTTAGAATCAAAAAGGAGATTACGTAATTAGAGTAACTACGCCCCGGCCGGGACTTGAACCCGGGTCAAAAGCTCCGCAGGCTTCTAGGATATCCACTACCCTACCGGGACCTGCAACAACAGAAATTACTGCATTCTGTGCCTAAATACATTAGATCTACTCA
>JAEWLZ010000232.1 GCA_023457295.1 Cyanobacteria bacterium OH_PDB_112 | reverse complement strand
GCTCGATACTTCCCCGATGATTGCCGCAATGTACTGCCAACGCTCACCGGCAGCATTGCTGTTCTGGCCAAACGCGCTGCGCAGCGTCCCCTTCACGGTGGAACCGGGGATCACCGGCAGGCCTGTGGTGTAATCGAAGTAGAAGCCCAGCTTGATGGCATCTTTCGAGCTGTCAGCCGTGGTGGTGGCATCGTCCGGCTGCGCATCGTGCGGGTACCCCAGCCCCATCAGCAGCCCGGGGTATTGGGTTTGCAGCACAAAGCCCTGCCCGATCATCGGGAGGATCTCGCCCGTGGCAGCGTAGCCTTGCCCGGTCAGCCTGTTGTTGTAACCCTTGTACCACGCGCCATTGTCGGCTTCGTTCAGGTGGCGATAGTATTCATGGAAAAACAGGTAATGCGCATTGCTCATGCGCTCACCCCCCCGTCGGGCTTGGAGGTGGAATCAACCCGCGTGTACAGGTTCATGGCCAGCTTCAGCGCCACCGCGGCGCACAGCACGCGCTCCCGCAGGGCGGCATCGTCCGGATTGCCTGCCACATACTGGTACAGTTGCTGCGAAGCCTCCGCTTTGCGCACGGTTTCATTCAGTGCCTCGTTGGGAACCTGCAGCAGCCCAAAGATGGCCTGCATCAGCCTGGGGCGCTCCACCGTGCTGCCGCCCTTGGTGGAGAAGAACGCAACAGCCGAAAGCAGGCTGCCCATCGCCACCGAGGCGCCAAAGGCCGCAATTTGCCCGCGAAAGGTGCCCTGCACCGTGCCATTGTTCGCAATTTTGCACACGGCGAGCTGTTCATAGGCCCGGGGAATCATGGCGTCGATCATGGCTTTGTTCATCGAAAACTCAGCCCCTTTTCAGCTTCGTGTAGCCATAGCCCACGGAGGCGTTGCCGCCAAACTGCACGGGGTGTTCCTGCAGGCACGTTTCAAAGTCAGCGAAATGCGGATCGCCTTCTGGCACGAGAATCACCAGCGTGAAAATGCTCTTGTAGGGCACAATTTCTTCATACCACAAGTTTTTGCTGATGCCCTCATTGAGCTGGTTGCGCGCCACCACTGGCAGCGCGAAGTCGCGAAAAGAGGCCACCATGGCATACTCTGCCCCGCCCAGCAGCTCTTGCAGCGCCTGATTGGGCGCGCCAAAGCCCGTTACGCTTACGCCTTCAACTTCTTTCACCTTCTGCGCGGCCGGTTCCGTCACCCATGGCTCGTTGCCCACCGGCGGGAGCGCATCCGCCAGCGTATCGGCGGTCAGCTTGACGCCCTTGGCCAAGGTGTCGGCCGCGCACAGAATTTCAGGCGTGGTGGTCAGCACGTAGCTCACCGATCCACTGGAGACCCGCAGGGGGCGCGCCAGCAGCTGCGCGGAGAAAAACTTGTACTGCCCGGCGCTGATGTCATCTCGCTTCACATCGGTGCTGATTTCGTGGCCGAAGATGTGCGTAAGCGCCTGCTCGCTCATCCCGTTGGCCTTGCAATGCACGCGCAGCGCGCCCTTCACGCCGGAAGCCGGGATGATGGGCACGTTGTCCAGCACGGGATCGCGGGCTACCTCGTTATCGATAATGCTGTAGGTGGTTTCACCGCTGCCCACGTGCAGGTTGGTCAGGCATTCCACCCGGTACCGATAGGCCGTCATCATGTGAGATTCCACTCCTTCCCGTAAATCACGTGGTTGAACCCGGCCATCCGGGCGTGAGTATCCTGAAGGATGCGGCGGAACTCCGCCAGTGCCGCCTCGTCCCGAAGGCGGAAAACGCTGCCCGCGGCAATCAGGTGCACCAGCGCTTTGGTTTTGCTGAACCGTTGCGCCAGCGGCAGCGCGTTGTGGTCGGGCGCGGTGATCAGGGAACGGTGATCGTGCGCCTTCACGCACACAAAGGTGCAGCACTGGTACAGCGCCTGCAGGCTGCCGCGATCAGGGTTCACGTACAGGTCGGATATCGCCACCGCCATGCGGGGGTCCATCACTTCGCGCAGCGCTGAAAAATCAGCATCGGGCGCTTTGTCTGACAGTGGCTCCGCGCTGACCAAAAACGAGGTCTTCTTCTGCCCAAGGGAGATCACCATCTGCGGAATCTCAAAAACTTTGCCTAGCTCGGCCACAAAGGCAAACTCAAACCCGTCCCGGAGCATGCAATACTCCATTTTGAACAGCCCATCCACCTGCAGCGTGGTCGAAACGCCAATGCGTGTGGTGGTGCGGATCGGGGGTGTCAGCTCCAGCGCCTTTTTCTTTTCGGCATCGGTGCGCGTACCATGGGCATCGCGATCTTCTTTCTCGGCGAGCAGGCGCAAATCGCTCAGGCGCATCCAGCAGTCCGCCAGCCCCTGCTTGGGTTTGTACTCTCTGGGAGCCTGCCACTTGCCTTGCACGGTTTCCAGCATCGCGTCGGGATCGTACGTCCAGGGCTTGTAGTGCGTCTCCAGCCGCTCCTCGGATTGCTGATGGTCAAACGGCGTGCGGATGTAGTACTGGTGATCCGCATCCATCAACAGCAGCGGCGAAATGCCGAGGAGATCGCCAA
>JAEWLZ010000231.1 GCA_023457295.1 Cyanobacteria bacterium OH_PDB_112 | reverse complement strand
TTTTCGAGTTCGGAAGCCAAACGCAAGCGTCTCTGGCAAATTTGCTGGATACGGCGCTCCAGGTCAACTTGCCTTGAGGTTAGAGATAAAAATCTTGCTTGATTTGACGACAAACCCATTTTTAAGTCTTTTTCCTTAATTTTTTACACACACATACTCGTCTCATCGGCAAAAATACGCATGCGCTTGAAGAAATTTAAGGAATTATTAAAAATTTGTTACAAAAGTTTATGAGAAATATTTAAATGAACTTTGAGCGTTTTGGTCGAGGATTTTCTTCACAGATTCTCGCTCAGAGCTTATAGCTTTGTATTCTACTTCGATAGAAGTCTGTTCAAGCTGAAGTTTTTTGTCTTGAGAATTGATTTCTTCTACCGTCTTATCGTATTTATTTTCAGCTGCAACATCATCACCTTTGTAAAGCTCATCATTAATTTCAGGAACATTGCGCCAATCAATGATTTCATAATCATCACCCTCAAGAGCAAGTGGATCTTGCGTGAATTCATCAGCTTCTCTGACAAGTGAATAACTGCCGGAACGTAGTTTTTCTTCAAGATTTGCAGATGCTCCTTCACTTCTCAATACGGGTAAAGTTCCTGATAAATCCCAAACAGTTGTGTTCCAGCCTGCGGTAGCAGTTGTTGGAGTTGTGACAGCGCTGCCTGCTGTCGTTGACATATTATTTTGATAGAAGTTATCTGCTCCTACGGTAGTTCCACCATTTACCCATCCCGCAAAACCGCCTACATTTGTACAACCTGTGCCTGTTACTACATTCCCTGTTGCATAAGAAGAAGTTACAATTACTCCAGCTGCCCTTGTTTCGCTTATAAATCCTGCGACTTCATTGCAGTTGTTTCCTACGGTTACATTTCCTGTTGAATATGAATTAGTCACGCTTGATGGTACCTCGCTCATACCGCCTTGAAAACCGCCTATATACATACAATTATTTCCTGCTGTTATATTTCCTGTCGAATAACAAGTTGAAATATTGCTGCTTGAAGGGTCTCCGCTAAAACCGCCTACATGTAAAGAACCATCACCTACTGTTATATCAGTATCAGAATAGGAGTTAGTAATAGTTCCATTATTGTTTCCTACAAAACCACCTACCATTTTTTGGTTTTGTCCAGCTGTAATATTTGAATTATTAACAGAGCAATTATCAATATTACCATAATTTATTCCGGCTAATGTGCTTACAAAAGAATAAGTAGCTCCTGTATAATTCCCATAATTAACATTAATATTTTCAAGCTGTAAATTTTTAATTGTTCCGGTATTGTTTGCAAAAATACCTATATATTGATCTGTCCCAGAAGCTGAAATGTTAGCCCCCGAAATCGAGAATCCCTGTCCGTCAAAAGTTCCCGTGAAAATACCGTTTATAACATTTTTGGCAAAAGTACCATTGTCAGATAAATCAATATCACATCCAAGTACATAATTTCCGCTTAAAGCAGCAGTAGCAGCGGCTCCACCGGTATTTATGGTATCTATCAGATTTAAGAAATCTGCTTCGGAACTTATTGTTGTAGCTGTTGAGCTTGGTGTTGAAACAGCTTTCATAAGACCATGCACAAGTTCACCCGTATTATTATCAATTACCTTGTATCCTATTTTTTCAAGACTGTTCATAGAAAGATTTTGCAATCCTGATAAGGATTTTGTGAACATCTTGCGGTTTGATATTGAATTATTGTATTCTGTGGCGACGTTTTCAAGTTCTGAAGACAAACGCAATCGTCTTTGACAAATTTGCTGGATACGATGCTCCAGGTCAACTTGCCTTGAGGTTAGAGATAAAAATCTTGCCTGATTAGACGACAAACCCATTTTTAAGTCTTTTTCCTTTACACTTGCTTGCTCGCTATTAACTCGCAATGCGCTTTTCTACACACATACTCGTCTTATCGGCAAATAAACACATGTGCTTGAAGAAATTTAAGGAATTATTAAAAATTTGTTACAAAAAAAAGCAAGACTTTGCTTTCGCTTTATCTTGCTGGTTTCCTTAGAAGTTTTTAGTTAAGTTAGTACCCTATTGTGTATAAAAAATTTTTAATCAAAAATAATCGCAAATAAGCTTGGGTCTTTTCATAACCCTTCTTCTTAGGCGATTAAAAAAACTATTTGTATCATCCTTTTCGTTTTGTTTTAAAAGAATGGCTTTTTTTAATACAAGTTTGTTAAATATTTCTGCTGATTCTTCTGAATTATCGGCATTTTTGCGCAAAGAATTTATTTGAGCTCCTAAAGCCCCAATATATAATTCTAGCTCGCTAGTATTTTTCATAATGTCTTATCGACCCCATTGTTTCTTGACTTGGTTTGACTGTTTTTCTGTAAACTTTCTCTTTTGTATTTAAATAATAAAGCATTATCACTAAGAATTTATCATCTAAAGGAATGAACATTTCAGAAATTGTTAAAGTTTTTTTTGTAACAAATGTAAAGATGTCGTTAAAATGGGCGTAAAATAAGGATTATAGGGAATAATAAAAAAGAGCATGTGATTTTTGGGGATTATGTTTGAAATTATAAACATAATATTAATTCTCACAACGAATTTTCTGAGTTATAGTATAATATAAC
>JAEWLZ010000230.1 GCA_023457295.1 Cyanobacteria bacterium OH_PDB_112 | reverse complement strand
ATCCCACCAGGCACTGGAAGATGTTGCAATAATGCGAGCTATACCCAATATGGTAGTGTTATCTCCTGCCGACGCAACCGAAACAAAAGCCGCAGTAAAATGGGCGGCAGAGCACCAAGGACCTGTTTATATCCGCATTACAAGAACTTCTATGGAAACTATTTTTGATGAATCAAAATACAAATTCGATACAAAAATCAAAACTGTAAAAGAAGGAACTGATGTAACACTTATAAGTACAGGCGAAACTCTTATTGAAGCTATAAATGCAGCAAAAATTTTGGAAGAACAGGGTATATCATCAGAAGTTCTTGATGTCCCAATGATAAAACCTCTTGATACCGAATCAATTATTAAGAGTGCTCAAAAAACTAAAGCTGTTGTAACTTTAGAAAATCATTCCATAATAGGCGGCTTAGGAAGTGCTGTTTGTGAATGTTTGAGCGAATCTTACCCTGTCAAAGTAAGGCGTCTTGGAACAAAGGATGTTTTTGGTCAGAGTGGACATTACAAAGAATTAATGGCAGAATATGAATTAACGGCACAAAAAGTTGCACAAAAAGTGTCTGAGTTTTTGGGAAAATAGAGAAAAAATGATTAATTTACGCGGTGTAAACAAAAAATATAAAAATACTTTCGCTTTAAAAAATGTTAATCTGGACATTCAAAAAGGGGAATTTGTTTTTTTAGTAGGGTCATCAGGAGCTGGAAAATCAACTCTTATGAAGCTTCTTTACCGTGAAGAGTTACCTACTTCAGGAAATGTTTACATATCAGGTGTTGACGTATCAAAACTCCCTGACAATAAAGTTCCATACCTTCGCAGAAATATGGGAATAATTTTTCAAGACTATAAACTTCTTGAAAAACAAACAATTTATGACAATGTTGCATTTGTAATCAGAGCTTTGGGAGTAAGTTCCAGAGAAGTTGATAACCGTGTAAAAAGTGCTTTAAAAATAGTTAATTTAGGTCACAAAATGAAATCTAAGCCTAATGAACTTTCAGGTGGCGAACAACAGCGTGTAGGTATTGCCCGAGCAATCGTAAACGGACCTTCATTGCTTATTGCGGATGAACCGACAGGAAATCTTGACCCTCAAACTTCACTTGAAATTATGGAAATTTTGGACAAAATCAATTCTAGAGGCATCACTGTTTTGATTTCAACTCACGATCATGCAATGGTTAACCATTTTAGAAAAAGAGTTATTACGCTGGAAGGCGGAAATGTAGTAAAAGACGTACAGGCAGGTACTTATGGCTAATACCGAAAATATAAGACCCAAAATCTCTATTACTCAATACAGAATCGCCTTAAGGGTTTTAATTGAAACATTTAAAGGCATAAAACAAGCCGGTATAGTAAATATTTTCATAATCGGTACTATGGCTGCAATTTTAATGATTTTTGGAGCCATTTTCAGAACAAGTATGAGCCTCGGTTCTATGGTAAATGAACTTGGAAACGTTCTTGAGATTTCTGTTTATCTAAAATCAGGCACAAACCCGAATCAAGCGGCCGCTGAAGCAAAACAGATTCCGCATGTTCGCAGAGTCAAAATAATAGCCAAAGAAAATTCTTGGAACGATATGAAAAATCAAATGAAACTGCCTAACATCAGAAATCCGCTTCCTGACACCTTGCATGTAAGGGTAGATAATCAAAAATACATAAAACAAGTCGCAAACCGTCTTGAAAACCAAAATTCTACAGAAGATCTTCGTTATGCGCAGGACATTGCCGAAAAAATCCGTATTGTAAGCGATATAAGTCATACCGCAACAGTAATAATTCTTATTGTTGTAGGCTTTTTAACTATGTTCATCATAAACAATACAATTCAACTGGTTATCCAGTCTCGTAAAAAAGAAATCGAAATTATGCGACTTATGGGTGTAAGCAATTGGTTTATAAGGCTTCCTTATATATTGCAAGGTTCTTTATACGGAATTATGTCAACAATTATAGCCATTATTCCTTTAAGTTTTCTTCAAGGATATATTTTGGAAATGCACAAATTTTTAGGACTTACAAATAGTGAAGACTCTTACTGGGCAATGGTTTTCATCCTATTTACAATGAGTATCATTTTCGGTGCTTTGGGAAGTTTGCTGTCGATTAAAAATAAGCTTAAAACATAAATGGATAAGGTACAAAAAATACTTTCAAATGTCTTGGAACTACAATCAATGCCTACGGTTTTTTTGGAGGCATTAGACAGTATTCAAGACCCCAAAATTAATGCTATAAGATTATCAAACATAATTTCAAAAGACATGGCTCTCACAACAAAGCTTCTGCGTCTTGTAAATTCGCCTTACTACGGCTTTGCGCAAGAAATTACACAGGTTAATAACGCCATCGCATTATTAGGCTTTCGCACCGTAAGAGATATTATTATGATGATGGCATTAAAACCCATGATGCTCTCACAAAGCGGTAAAGACCTGTGGGAACACTCTTTGCGCTGTGCGTATGCTGCAAGATTTTTTGCAGAAAGTATAATGGAAGTTTCAGCAGATGAAGTCTTTACGATAGGATTTTTACACGACATAGGCAGAGTTCTTTTTCAGCTATACAGCAATGATGACTTTGAAGAAGTCGCGCGTCTTGCCAACCTTGGAATAGACCAGATGATTGTAGAAGAAGATATTTTCGGAGCTGACCATACTATCGTCGGAGAAGCTTTTGCAAAGAGGGAAAACCTTCCTCCCATAATAGGTAAAGCTATCCGTTATCATCACAACCCTTTTGACGAAGAAGCTCCCTACCTTGCTAAAATTATTTATTTAGCGGAAGTTATCACACAACCGGAATTAAAAACTTCTGATAGTGAACTTGAGCAAATAGGAATAAAGATAGACGATATTGATGGACTTCGTACAGAAATTTTTGAAAAGACAGATTTGGTTATTAACGCTTTAAAATAAAAAAGACAGGATATAAACCCTGTCTTTTTTATATATTTAAAAAATATAATTACGAACGTCTTTTTCTTGCAGCTTCTGATTTGCGTTTTCTTTTTACGCTAGGCTTTTCGTAACGTTCACGGCGTTTGATTTCAGACAAAATACCCGCTTTTTGAATTTTTTTCTTGAAGCGTTTAAGTGCATTTTCGATATTTTCGCCTTCGTTTACTCTAACTTCTGCCAAATTTCTGACCCCCCTTCGGGTTTTTCTTACTACTGCTAGCACATCGTAACACAAGCGATTTTTTTTAGCAATGGATAAGCTTTTTTCATCGTCTTGAATTATTGACAGCTCAACCTCCTTTACTCCGTTTCGATTTTCTTAACAGAAAATTTTCACTCCGATGAAAGCTCCGCCAGAACGTGCTGGGGTACTTCGCACCACGGCGCACTTGCCAAAATTCGCAAAAATAAATGCGACAGTAATGAACACGGTCGCATCAGTCAAGAAAGGAATGGTTAGACTATTAACTCTTAAATTATGGCACAAATTGATTAGTATGGCAAAAAGTTAGTATATTTTTACATTACTTAACAAATTTATGAATAATCAAAAAACAGGTATAATTCATGGGATGGAGGTTATTGTGTCCACGAAATGGATTTATAATTCTTGCGGAGAAATCCCCGAAGAAATAAAAAATTACTGCCAAAATGAAGTTTTCGCACAACTTTTAACAAACAGGGGCATTACTACTTTGCAAAAGGCAAAGGAATTTCTAGAACCGGAAAAACACTGTAAAGAAATTTCTCCTGATTCTTTTTGTGATATGGAAAAAACCATAAGTCGTATTTCAAATGCTATCGAAAACCAAGAAAAAATAATTATTTTTGGCGATTTTGACGCTGACGGCGTAACCTCAACATCACTTTTATACAAAACTTTAAGCCATTTGGGAGCTGATGCGGGGTTTTATATCCCCGACAGAATAAAAGAAGGGCACGGGCTTAACAGTAAAGCTCTTATTAACCTCAAAACAAAAGAAAAAGCAAAACTTATAATAACTGTCGACTGTGGCATCAGTAATGTTTCAGAAATAAAACTCATGAATAGTTTCGGCGTAGATGTTATTATCACCGATCACCATGAAGCAGGCGAAGAATTGCCTGATGCTTTCGCGATTATAAATCCTAAAGCTCAAAATTCACTAAAAGAAACTCTCGAAGCACAAGAAATAGAATCCTTAAACTACCTTGCAGGAGTAGGTGTTGCATACAAAGTCGCATGTGCTTTACTTGAAAAATATAAAAAAATTGAATTCAAAAAAGAACTTTTACCGCTTGTAGCGATAGGTACAATCGCAGATGTAGTACCACTTTTAGAAGAAAACCGGCTTCTTGTTCGAAAAGGAATCGACCACATAAAAAAAGACTGCCCTCAAAGTATAAAATCCTTGATGGATGTTGCGGGATATAATATCGAAGGATTTGACGCGCAATCAATAGCTTTTGGAATCGCCCCTAGAGTCAATGCTATCGGGCGTTTAGAACACCCGGCAAAAGTCGTTGAACTGTTCACTACGGATAATATCGAAAAAACAGAAATAAACGCAAAATATATGGATGACTGCAACAAAATCCGTCAATCCTTATGTGACAACATTTTCGAAGAAGCTGTCGAAAAAATAACCAAAGAAGATTTGAAAAAAAACAAAGCTATAATTTTAGTTGATAACTCTTGGCACATAGGTATTATCGGTATTGTAGCTTCAAAATTATGTGAAAAATTTTATCGTCCCGTGTTTATGTTGAGAATTGACGAAGAAAATGCCAAAATTCGCTGCTCTGCAAGGAGTATTCAAGGGTTAAACCTTTACGATACATTATGCGAAGCGGAAGAGTTATTCGATGTTTTTGGAGGGCATTCACTTGCAGCAGGGTTTTCGGCAGATGTTAAAAACCTTGATAAAATTATCGAAACTTTACACAAAACTGTTAATGAAAACCTTGAAAATGAATTTTTGACTCCAAGGATTATTATTGAAAAAGAATTGAGGCAAAGTGATTTAACACTTGATTTTGTTAAAAATCTCCAACTCCTCGAACCTTGTGGAAGTAAAAATCCTGCCCCGCTTTTTTCTATAAAAGATTTAACCGTAAAAGAATTTAAAGTTATGGGCTCAAATTCAAACCATCTAAAAGTTTTTTTTGAAGGGGATTTAGGATTAATTGAAGGTGTTTTTTGGGGACGTTCTGAAATTTCTTCCAAAATAGCTGATAAAATCGACCTTGTATTTTCGCCGAAAATAAATACTTTTATGGAAAAGACTTCTGTTCAGCTTGAACTTTGCGACTATAAAACAA
>JAEWLZ010000229.1 GCA_023457295.1 Cyanobacteria bacterium OH_PDB_112 | reverse complement strand
TGTAAGCAATATGTTTTCCATCATTTGTTAGAATTGTAGTATATCCGGTGCTTGCTAATGTTGGATGTTCTGCAAAAGCTTTTTCTGTGGCTTCCACCATATCTTTTGCTTTAACGCCAACAGAAGTATTCCAATCACTTACAATATATTCTCCTTCTTTTGGAGAATATATAAGAGCATAATGGGCACCACCTTGCATATTTGGTCTAAGAGCGACACATCTAATAACTCTAGCTGGAATTCCGGCATCATTAAAAATATCTGCCATTAACTGATGAGACGTCCCACATATTGCATTAGGTACAAAAGTTTGATCTTTATCAACATTGAAAAATTTTGAATAAGCTTCTGACTTACTCAATGCGATTGGACCAATTGATAAACTCTCATCATATAAATTCCCCATTTTATTTAAAAGTGATTCTGCTGTTTTTTTAAGAACTTTAGCATTATTTTTATTCTCTGAAACAAGCTTAACCATTGAATCATAATCTGTGGGTAATTCAAAATTTTTATCTGTCATACATTTTTCTCTCTAGACTCCAGCTATATAAATAAAAACCATGCCCGAAAAAAATTTGACTTTTTAATATAATCTTAAAACAAAAAATATATCAAAAGTATTGAATTTATATAGTTTACAGGACTTTAAAATTTCTTAACAATTTTGTTATACAAACTCTCTTAATATCCGGTTATACCAATTGAATTAACACAAAATCATTTTCATATATCTGTTTTGATATAATGTTTTTTTAAATAACTGTGATGTCAGCAATTATTTATATAATCGACAAAGAAATTGCAACAATCAAAGAAGGGCTTGAATTTAGAGAGCAGTCTACTTTACAAGCTTATAAATATAATACTCTGACGGAGCAAGTTTTGAAAAATGCAGACTCTCAACTTCATATGGAAATTCTATAATATCTCCATTTTGAATTTCATATCCTGCAACCACTCGATAGCCTTCAGGAATTGTGGCGGTATTGTCAAAAATATCCCTGCCTTTTTGCTTAACAAGTTCATCTTCCAACATAAGCTTTTGCTTAGGAGGCATTTCATTTGCCACAACAAAAAGTGCTTCATTTGAGTCTTCAAGTTCTGTAATCCAAGATACAAAATTGTCTTTATTATCAATAAGTTTCGACTTACCAAAGCACAAAATATCTGAATTTACGGCAAAACGGCTGATAGCATTAAACTTGGAATAAAAAGTCTCATCATTATTGCGGCGCATAGAAACTTCTTCGCCGATAATTCGCTCAATACCTACTTTTGTAAAACTCTCATCACCGTCAACATACATACAAGGTCTTTGCGCCTGTCTTCCGCCCACGATAAAACGTTGCTTGAGCCATTTAAACAATGCTCCGTTTTTACCTAATTGTCCGGGGTAACGGTTTATAGCTTCAAATTCGCCGTCCTGATTATTGTATGTTTTGAGAATACTAAGACGATTTTGTTTATCGCCGTTATATTCTTCAAGCTCAGAATTATCTTCAAAAATCTTTTCGACGGTTTTATCGTGCTGAGAAACTATATCCTGCCCCCAAAGGACATCAAAGCCCATTTGGTGGTACTCTGCAAGGAAGCTATCCCAAAGCATATACTCTGCAAGCGAAGCAAAGTACGGAATGTCTTTTTTCATCTCATAATTCAAGCGGGTAAGCACTTTGCGAGGAGCACGATAGCTTATGGGGTTTTGGTCTTTATCTTCTGAAAACTTATTTACTATGTGATCGATATGATCAACCCTAAACCCGTCAAAATTGTAATCCGCCTGAAGTTTTTTCATAGATTCTATAAAAATATCGACAACAGGCTCATTAATTTCTCCTGTCTCCAGAAACGTGAAATAAAAAGGCGTTTGACAATCCAAATTCGCAAAATGAGTTACATCATTATCTTCAAAATCAAAATGTTTAAACATCGGATACTCAGCCCCGCGGTTCATCTTATCAAAAATCGGAACACCCGCAGAACACCATGCCCCGCCAGGAGCAGGCCATAAACCTTGAGATATAAGCTCACCTATAATCTCGCCTTGATTTGATATATTTTCTTCAGAAAGTTCTTTATTCAAAGAATATCCCGTTTTTTCAGAAATAATTTTTTTAACTCGCTCATGAAGTTTTTGCTGATTTTCACGGAGCGTCATTTTTTTTGAAAGTTCTTTTTTTACTGCCAAAAATTTTTCTTCAATTTCTGCTTTTTGCTCGGCTAACGCATCAGGGACTTCCCCGTACTTACCTTTTAATTCTTTTCTAATAAGCCTTTTCACATCATCAACATCATCATATTCCGCGCATATTTTTTCTAGTTCATCACGATAAACATCTATCAAGGCAGGAATATCATACCATCTGGCGATATGAGGATTACAAAGAACCATTTTTGAGAATCGGGCAGTCTGCGGTAAAATATCATAAATCACAGGATGATTACAAAGTTGAGCAATTGCAAGAAAAAGCTCTACCTGTTCTTTCACATCCAAGCCCAATTCTTTACTTAGAATAGAACATTCAATTTTGTCAGAAACTCCGCTATGTGCAGGCAAATAAGCACAACCAAACTCGCGGGGATGAAAAGGTGTAAGATAAATAGTTGTAGGCAAAACCTTAACATCAGCACGCCCTGAAGGCAGAATCAAAAGCTGACGCAGCCAGTGAACAAATTTACCTGTATCAGAAGTTTTATTTCCATCCGCAAGAGCAGCAAGATTCATTAACTTAATACTATGCTGTTCTGTTTTAAACCAATCCGAATTTGTTATATTCATTCTAGCCAAAGGCGATAATTTTTCAAAATTTACTTCATCATTAATAAAAGTATTCGCAAGCTCCATTTTAACAAATAAGCCAAATAAAACCTCTGCATCCGTAAGCTCTTCAAGAGCTTTAATATGAGAATACGGCAAATATCCGTATTTTTTTATAAGCCCTTCCAAATATTGCTTTCTTTCAGGCAAAAGCTCTGAAAAATTGAACAATTTTTTAAGCTTATTAAGCAAACTGTTCATGATAAATTTATCAATCTGACTATTAAGACCTATTAAACGCATTTGAAGCCCCCGTTATTCTTTAATGGCGGTAAATTACATTATTAAACAAATAATAAAAAAAAGCTATTGTTTAATCAGGGCTTTTAGTAAACCAAAAGCCCTAAAATTTATTTTTTCGCCAAATATTCATTTATAGCTTTTGCAGCTCTTTTACCTGCCCCCATAGCATTAATTGCATTTGAAGGACCGGTAGGTGCCACATCTCCGCCTGCAAAAACACCTTCTATTGAAGTAGTCCCTGTTTGAGCGTCAACAACGATGTATCCTTTTCTGTCAACTGTCAAATCAAGATTATCTTGTTTTGCAGAACGCTGAATAATAGGGTTAGGATCTGTTCCGAGCGCAACAATAACAGTATCAACATCCATAGTAACTATGTTACCTTCAACTGGTACAGGGCTTCTACGCCCCGATGCGTCAGGTTCTCCGAGTTCCATAACCTGAAGCTTAAGCCCTCCGACATAACCTTCGCCGTTATCCAAAATTTCAAGAGGACCATGCAAAAGCTTGAACTGTACGCCTTCTTCTTTTGCATGTTCTATTTCGGCTTTTCTTGCAGGAAGTTCTTCCTCGGAACGTCGATAAACAATTGTTACCTCTTCAAAACCTGCACGCAATGAAGTTCTTGCAGCATCCATTGCAGTATTTCCGCCACCTATTACGGCAACTTTTTTACCGATACGAATAGGTGTAGGTGTGTGTTCTTCATGAGCTTTCATCAAATTTACTCGTGTCAAAAACTCATTCGCTGAATAAACTCCGTTGAGGTTTTCACCATTGATATAAAGCATCTTTGGAGCACCAGCTCCTGAACAAATAAAAATAGCATCAAATCCGTCTGATTTAAGG
>JAEWLZ010000228.1 GCA_023457295.1 Cyanobacteria bacterium OH_PDB_112 | reverse complement strand
TTATTAGTGACTTCTGCTTTGCTCAAATCGACAATTTTGCCCATTTGTTCAAAGTAAGTTTTGGCGTTTTCGTCTACTTCTTCTTTAGTCAAAGACGGACGTGTTGCGGATTTTCCTGAAGGGTCTCCGACCATGGCAGTTGCAGCTCCTACGATGAGCACAATTTGATGACCTAAGTCCTGAAATTGTTTAAGTTTGCGCATAACAACACTATGCCCAAGGTGTAAGTCAGGGCGTGTTGGGTCAAGACCAAGTTTTACACGCAAAGGACGATTTTCGTCATGTGCTTTTTGAAGTTTATTCGCAAGTTCTTCAACTCCGCCTGGAAGAACTTCGCAAGAGCGCGCAAGCTCTGCTGCTTGCTTTAAGAATTTTTCTTCTATTACAACTTTTTCCATTTTGACTCCTTGATATGTATAAAAATTCTATCGCATCAAGGAATTAAATCAAATATAAAGCAAATATCCTCTATCCGAAGGTACTAAAAAAAAAATGAAAAGAAGATAATAAACCTTGGTAAAATCTATTTTTGGTTATTAGTGATGCCCTTTAAATATCGACTCGAAAAAATCCTTAATTTTAGGATTCTAAAAAGAGATGAGCAATTAGAAAAAGTCAGAAAAGCTCAGATGGAAATAGCTCGGGTCGAAGGCATGATTCAGGCTAATCTTAAAGATATCGGCGATACCCGAGAAGGAATGAAAATCGCAGATGCCCTGATGCTTCAGCACTATGATAATTTTTTACAAACTCTCTATGAAAAAGATGTCGGATTGAGAGAAAGGAAAAAACTGGCAATACGTTTCTGGCAGGAGCAAATGGATATTTTGCAAGAAATGGAAAAAGCCGTAAAAGTACTTGAAAAACATAAAGAAAAAAAATATGAAGAATACAAGGAAGAACAAAAACAGATTGAGCTAAGACAATTAAACGAAGTAGGGTCATTAAGGCACTTTGCCAGAACCCGAGAAACAGAACAGGAAGAACTCGAATATCTCGAAGAGTTGAGCAAGTTAGGAATAGATATTAATGAACAGGACGGATTTTAATTTCGCAAATACAAATAATTCTGCGGAAAATCAAAAATTCAATAAAAACTTTGAAGGTTTTGAAGAAATTTGGCAAACCGTTGATGATGTTTCATCTATTTCTTTTGAGCTTTTGCTGCCTGATAAAAAAATTATAAATAAAGAAGAGGCGAATGATTTTACCAATCATTTTTTATCGGTTGAAGAAATTATGATGCGCCAAAACCTTGTAGACCTCGCTATAAAAGAAAATGCCACTGTGCGTCCAAATATAAAAAATTCTTATGTGGATATTTTAGTCAAAAAAGACAAAGATGTTTTTACCAAAAATTTTGCAGGAAATATTTCCGAGATGACAGAAGATGATGTGAAATTTTTCCAAATTATATTAAATAACCAAAATGTTACCATTAATAATAGTGGTTCTGTGATTGTTGAAGATGAAAACGGCAAAAAAAATCTTACAAAACTGGGTTTTTCAAAAAGCGTTATGAATCTTATAGAGTATGCTTATACAGGTAATCGTCCTGTAAGGATTGATTTTGCAAAAAATTTATCAATAATTCTTAAAATTGATAAGCTTGGGCAAATTTCTGCAGAATTTATTACTTCTGATAAAGCCATGGAGTACTTGCTCAAGACAAATATCCCTTTATTACGGCAAAAGCTTGATTCTGAAGGGATAAAGTATAAAAGTATTTTTTACAGAGAAGAAGAAAAGGAATAGGAGGACATTAATATGAATGATCCGTTTATAGCTGCGGTAAATAACCAAAGAGTTGCCAATGATTGGATTGGCGCTATTACCCATAACCTTTCAAATATTTATACGCCCGGTTTCCGTGAAGTTGACACCAGTTTTAAAAACTTCCTTAACGGAGCGGAAATTGATGAACTGAAATTTAAAACAGGACAAGGCAAATCAATTCCCGGATTTGATAAAGGTAATTTATTTTTGGAAGGACAGGGATTTTTTGTTACAAAAACCTTGAACGGAAAAGATGTTTACACTCGTCGAGGAGAATTCTCTTTTGACTCCGAAGGTTTTTATAAAACTGCCGACGGAAAGAGAGTTCAAGGTTATATCCTTGATTCCAACGGGCAAGTAGCCGCTCCTTCATCAGGTAGTAATGATCCTTATTCTGCCACATCAAAAGGAGGAGGTCCTCAGATGATACCTACTACCGATATTAAGTTGTGGCTTGATCCCGCAAACGGAAAATATTTAGGCAAGTACGATGAATGGGAAATTAAAGAAGACGGAGTTTTGTACGGAAAATCTTCTGACGGCAAGCTTAAAGTACCTTTGTATAAAGTTGCGGTTATGAATTTCAACAACCCGCAAGGTTTGCGTGAGATTTCTTTGGGTGAGTATATAGAGTCTAAAGAATCAGGAAAACCTGTCATCGGCAAGGCTGATATTCGCGGTGATTTGCTTGAAGAATCGAATGTTGATTACGGAGCGAATATCGTGTATTATAAACAGGCAAAAATGCAGATGGACATTGCAAATAAACTTATCGCAACCAATAAACAGCTACTTGAAGAAACATTGAGAATATTACAATAATTTTGATATTTGACTTGTCTGGGTAGTTCAGCATGGATAGAACGCATTCCTCCTAAGAATGATGTCGCAGGTTCGAATCCTGTCCCGGACAAGTTGAAAATTATTGCATCAGGCAAAGAACGGATTCTCACCCAAGGGTTCTCCCCTTCGGGGATCCTTAGCTCTAGGACTCAGTTTTACTTCGCCAAGAGCATAAGGGGAATCCTGTCCCGGACAAGTTAAAATTAGACTAAGTGTAGACGTGACCGCCGTTACAAAGCGAAGCAATCTTTGATTATAAACATCATAAAGGTCAGGGACGATTACGTGCCTGACCTTTTTCCACTGCATTTGACTTTCTTGTTTTGTATAAAAATTTATATTATAGGCATTTCTTCTTCGGGACGTTTTTTTACGAGCATCATGTTATTTATTCCTAATTGATTTAATCCCGCTGTCGGGTCGGGCACATTGGCAGCAGCGGCTTGCTCCTTTTGTTGTTCTTTTATGAGCGCGCCTGCTGCTTCGGTACTCAATCCTGCTAAGGGGTCTTCTTTGCCAATTGCCGATGCACCAGCCGTTTGTAGACCTTCGGTATTCTTCCCTTGTATATCTTGTGGGCCGTTAATTCCGTAACTTTGTCCTCCGGGCTGTGCATTAAAAGATGCCTGCATTTCAAGCTTTTTCTTGAAATAATCATCATAATTATTGTAGCCGCCTGCTCCTATTGGGCTTATTCCTGCCATTTTATCCTTTCTGAAATTAATTGGATTAATTTTTTTATGTAATTTGTAATTATATACTCTTTGTGTCTTTGTGTAAGTTTTTTATTCCCTTATAAAAGAATGATGAAACATTATTTTTGCTTAAATAATGTTTTAAGTGGAGTAGTTATGATGCTATTTGCATTTTTGGTAATTTTTCCTCTTTGTTTTTGATTTGATGAAAAGCCCACATGTTTGTTCCAAGTTGTGTTGCGCCTTTCATTTCTCTTTGTTCTTGCTGTGTTTCAAGATTTTCAGATTGAATACTTTTCGTTTTTATAGGCAAATCCGCTTTGCTAACATCTGTTGTAAAATTGATTTCAGGGGCTTTTGTCGAATCAACTTTATTTCCGTATCTTTCATGATTCGGAGTTGTGTTTGTTGTTGCCTCAGATTCTGCCGGCTTGACTTTTATTTTAAATAATTCATTCCAGTCTTTTTGTAATGTCCCCAAATACATGCTTCTGTCGCTTGAAACTACTTCGTATCCCAAAATTTAAACTCCTCTTTGAATGATTTTTTTCTGACACAATCAATTTGGGGTAATTATAAAAAGTTTTATTAAAAATTCAATCTCTAAGTATAGGTGCATCCATGTTTTCTGTACCACAAAGAGTCACCCTTAAAACAATCAGGAAGGGTTTTTTGAAGTTTTATTACGATTGTAATTTTTGACTAATCACAGCCATAACAGATGACTTGTTTTTATATTTTGTTAATTTTAGCTGCAAGGCTGAAATAGTTGATTTTTGAGCACCTGTTGTATCTGCGTTTTCCATTTCTTGCAATTTTTTTGCAATTGCTGCAAAATCTGCTTGTGGAGAACCTTGAGATTGAAGCCCTGTGGCTTTAAGAAGAGAATCCCAGGGCAATGTAATTTTGGGTTTATTTTGAGATTTTTTGTCTTCTGCGCCAATTAGCATAGCTTGAGGTGCATATTCTGAAAATTCGGAAAATTTTGCTTTTAGGGAGGCAATATTTGCTTTTTGTTCAGATGTTGTGGCTGATTTTGCCATTTCTTGCAATTTTTTCGAAATAGCCATAAAGTCGCCTTCAATTGAGCCGGTAAGTTTAAGACCTAAAGACTGCATTAAAGAATTCCAAGGAGGACCTTTTTGTTCTGTTGGTTTTGGTTCTTCTGTGGATATTTTGTTATTTTTTGCTTTTTCTATTTGAGAAAGCATATTGGCAAAACCATCAATAGACTTGGTGCTTTCGCCTCTTTCGGTCATTATTTTTTTTAATTCAGCTAAATCAGTCTGGATATTTCCTGATTGGTTTATACCGTACTGAGACAGCAAAGTACTTATAAAACCTATAGACATACCTTTCCATCCTTTATGAACTGGCAAACTTAACCTTAAAAACTATACTATAATTATAACTTTAAATTGTTTTAAAAAAGAGGGGTCTTGTTTAAGAACCCTCTTTTTGGATTAGTATTTATTAAATAAAATTATCCTCTTACTACCATTGCTGATGCTTGATTTTTGTATTGGGCTAGTTTTGCTTGTAATGCAGCAATAGTAGAGGCTTGAGAGCCTGTTGTATCTGATGCGGACATCTCTGTAATTTTCTCTGCAATAGCTGCAAAATCAGCCTGGGCTGAACCTTGAGGACTAAGTCCTACTGCATCAAGCAAAGAACTCCAAGGAAGAGTAAATCCTTGCCCGTTATTTTCTGCCGCACCGCCTTGTTGGTTATTTTGTGCGAGTCTTTGCATCATTGAATTTTGAAAGCTTGGTATGCCTGTACTACCACCTTGAGGTGCCATAGCTTGGTATTGTTCAAATTGTGATTGTAATGATGCAATATTTGCTTGTTGTGAAGCAGTAGTAGCTGATGCGGACATTTCTGATAATTTAGAAGAAATAGCTGCAAAATCAGCTTCAGGAGAACCTTGAAGTTCAAGACCCAATTGTTGCATCAAAGAAGCCCAAGGAGGACCTCCTTGAGGTTTTTGAGCTTGTTGTGTTTGATTAGTTGAATTTGTTTCATCTGTTGAATCTGTTTTTTGTTGTTGTTTGGTTTTCTCTATTTGAGAAACCATACTTGCAAAACCGTCTATAGCAGAAGTACTTTCACCCTTTGCTTGCATTGCTTTTTTTAATGCGGCTAAATCGGTTTGTATATTTCCTGAATAATTCACCCCATATTGGTTTAAAAGTGAATTTAAATTGCTAAATCCTATTGACATCTTATAATCCTCTTTGAAAAGTTTTTTTACTGTACTTAATTCTAAGTATAGTAATTATTAATTTTTATTCAACAGTTATTAAAAAATATAACTCCAAAGAACTACAAAAAAGAGAGTACTTTTAAAAGTACTCTCTTTAATTTGGTTTATAAAATTAAGCTTGAGCTGTAATACAAGCTTGCTCTCTTAAAGATTGAGCTTTATCGGTTTGTTCCCAAGGAACATTGATATCAGTTCTTCCCATATGTCCATAAGAAGCTAATTTTCTGTAGAAATTACCTTTATGTTTTAAAGGAAGACCTGTAAGGTCAAATTGCTCAATTATTGTAGATGGTCTTAAATCGAAGTTTTTATTTATCAATTCAGAAATTTCATCATCAGAAATTTTTCCTGTTCCGAAAGTATCTACCATTATTGATACAGGTTTTGCAACACCTATTGCATAACCGATTTGAACTTCGCATTTTTCCGCAAGACCTGCAGCTACAATATTTTTTGCAACGTATCTTGTAGCATAAGCGGCTGAACGGTCAACTTTTGTAGGATCTTTACCTGAGAAAGCTCCGCCGCCGTGACGAGAGTATCCGCCATATGTATCTACGATAATTTTGCGCCCTGTTAATCCGGCATCGCCTTGAGGTCCGCCAACCACAAAACGTCCTGAAGGGTTGATTAAATATTTTGTATCTGCATCAGGTTTAATTTCGTAAGTTTTAAAGACAGGTTCAACTACATGTTTAATCAAGTCATCTTTTATAATTCCTTGAATAATTTTATTGTCTTTAGAATTGTTAATTTCATCGTCATGTTGAGTTGAAATTACGATAGTATCAATTCTTACAGGTTTATTGTCAACATATTCCACGGTAACTTGAGTTTTTCCGTCAGGACGAAGATATGTAAGAAGTTTTTCTTTTCTTACTTCTGCAAGACGATAAGCAAGTTTGTGCGACAAGCTGATAGGAAGTGGCATAAGTTCGGGAGTTTCATTACAAGCAAAACCAAACATAATACCTTGATCTCCCGCGCCTGTGTCAGAAGGAGCGTCAATATCTCTTGCTTCAAGTGCAATGTTAACTCCGCCTGCGATATCAGGAGATTGTTCATCAATACTTGTTAAAACCGCACATGTTCTATAATCAAAACCGCCGCCTTTTGATTTTGTATAGCCTATTTCTTTTACGGTATTTCTTACGACCGAAGGAATATCTACATAACATGTAGAAGAAATTTCACCTGTTACAAGTACCATACCTGTTGTTACAGATGTTTCTGCCGCTACTCTTGCTTTTGGGTCTTTTGTCAAAAAAGCATCCAAAATAGCATCAGAGATTTGATCGCAAACTTTATCGGGATGTCCTTCAGTTACTGATTCTGAAGTGAATAAAAATCTTTTTGATGTCATTTCTTTTCCTCACTCATTATAAACTACTTGTTACTAATGATAGTATTTTAGTATAAGTAAAGATGATAATCAAATTACTTAACTTATAATTAATTATTCTGAGATATCAGAGGATAAAAAAAGTTTAAAAAAATTGCAGTAAAAGGGTTTTCCTGTTTTTTTATTAATCCAGAGTATGTAAAGAATCATATAGAGCGTCTATAATATCTTTAAAATCTTCTTCTTTCATAGCGGAAAGTGAATTCATCACAACATAAAGGACACGATTTTTATCATACCAGCGTTGTTTATTTTCAGAATGCATAATGCCTTTTATTTTTTCAATGCCGAGGCTTATTAGTTCTGCTTCTGTACGGGATTTTTTTACTGTCATAGCCGCTTGAAGAACTTCTCCCATAACTATTTCAATTTCTTCTTCCGTAAACTCTTTTAGGATTTCAAGAATTTTTTCCGTTTTTTCATATTTGTCGTACCAGCGTTTTTTGTATGCCATAAATCCTCCGTTAATAATATTATTTTACTTCATAACACTTATTATGCAATTTGTTAAGTATTTAAACCCATGGATTGATGTTAAAAAAAATATAAGTTGTTATAATCGTCAAGTGTCAAAATAAGGCAGGTGTTTTACAATTTAGGAGGCTTTTTGAGAAGCTTTGTTTTTTTAATAGCGGCATTTTTATTTTTGGGTACTTTTGTACCTGTTTTTGGAGCTACTATTGTTGATTCTGATATAGACAGCGGTCAAAAAATGCTTATTCTTTCAACTAAAGAACATTTGAGCGGTGTAAAAATAAAAAAAATGTCTCTTGAAAACCCGCACCGTGTAATTTTTGATATTGAAAATATGGTACTTGTAAGCACAAAAGCTAAAATAGAACCTAAAAATGAGTTTTTATCCAGCATAAAAGTAGCCCAATATACAGAAAACAGTGTAAGAATAGTTTTTACAGGCGAGAAAAATTTTATAGACAATATAAAAATTTCGACAATAAAAAATCTTATAATTTTTAATTTTGGAGAAATTATAAAAAATTTTTCCGGCAGCTTAATTTATGAAGATAAAGAACCTCCGCCAAAAGCCGTTGATTTTTTTGCTTTTTACGAGAATTTGAATGTAACTCAAAGTAAAGATTTAAATAAAAAAACAGGAATGAAAAATTGTGTAGATAAAAGACCTGTACTCAAGCCTGTTTCTGAAATAGTCGCGGGTTGGCATCCTATTAATGTTATAGATTTGCCCGCAGGATATAATATTTTTAATATAGAGGCTTTTGATAAAGGAATAAAACTTAATGGGCTTGGCTCTGTAAGAGTTTTATCTCCTGTTGTTACCGCGTCAAAATTCATTATAGATTTGCCTGAAAGTGCTTTTCAAGGAGGAAAAGTCCCTGCTCCCGTAAAGCTTTCTCCTGAAGAAAAAGTTTCTTTTAGTTTGCCTTCAAAAAATGTTATTCGTTTGAGTATAGATACCAAAACTCCGAAAGAATACAATGCAATAATTTCTCCTGATGCGATGACTGTTTCGGTTCAAAAAACAAAAAATCTTTCAGCGATTGATTTTCCCTCAATAGTTAGTACTAGGCTTGAAAATTTTTCAGTTCAGCCGCAAGGGAAACAGGTTACAAAAATAACAATAAAGGGGCAAAATCCTCTTGTTCACAGCTTTGTTAAAAAGTCTGAAATGCTGGAGTTAAATTTTTATAATCTCAACACAACTGCCGATTTTATGAAAAATATAGTTCCTACAAGGCAATTTCGAACCCTTACTATTACACCTCTTTTAAATAATAAATATGGTACGCAATGGAAAATACCGATAAAAAAAGCTTCTCTTGTTTCTTCAAATTTGTCATCGGACGGAAGAACTTTGGAAATTTATATCAAAGACGAGATGTATAAAGGACAAGATATAGTAATTAAGTCAGGCTCAAAAGTTATGATAGATGCCGGGCATGGTGGTATTGACGTGGGGGCGACTCGTGAAGGAATTTGCGAAAAAGATATTAATCTTGATGTGGCAAATGAATTAAAAAAATACCTTGAGTCAAAAGGAGTAAAAGTCATTATGACAAGAGGTTCTGATGAAAAAATCTCTTTGCCTGAAAGAACTTCTATTTCTAATGATGCAAAATGTGATGTGTTTGTGAGTGTTCATGTGAACTCTGCGCATAACCCTGATGTTCATGGAATAGAAACACACTGGTACAAGCCCAACAGCCAAACTTTCGCTAAAATTGTGCATAATAATGTTACATTGGGTCTTGATAATTATGACAGAGGAATTTTTCAGTCACAATTTTACGTTATAAATCATACAGTAATGCCTGCTGTGCTTGTCGAAATAGGGTTTCTTTCCAATTGTCATGATCGTTGTGATATGATAAAAGAACAAAGAAAAGCAGCTACCGCTAAATATATTGGCAACGGAATTCTGTTGTATATGGCGATGGAGTATGATAACGAGGTTAAGACAAAAACAAATGCAAAGTAGTAATCCAATAGGTGTTTTTGATTCAGGATTAGGTGGTTTAAGTGTTTTGGCAGAGCTTGAAAAAATCCTTCCGAATGAAAAAATTATTTATTTCGGTGATAGCGCAAATGTTCCTTATGGTGAAAAATCAAAAGAACAGCTGATAAGTTTTTCGCGCAATATTTTGAATTATTTTAAATCTCGTGATGTAAAAATGGTTCTTATGGCTTGTAATACAAGTTCGGCTGTTACATTGGATGTTGTAAGGGGTGAATATGATTTTGATGTTTTGGGATTAATTGAACCCACAGCCAAATTTATCGCGAGTCAAAAGCATTCTGATATAGGGATAATAGCAACATCAGCAACAATAAAATCAAATGCCTATAAAAACATGATTTTAAAATATTCTGAAAAAAATATCACACAAGTTGCTTGTCCCGGTCTTGTTGAAATCGTAGAAAACGGCAAAATACATACAAAAGAAGCAGAAAGTCTTGTTGCAAAATATATTGAACCGCTTTTAGATGCAAATGTTCAAAAAATAGTACTCGGATGTACACATTATCCTTTTTTGGGAAATTTGATAAAAAAAATCTCAGGGCGTGAAGATATTTTAATTAATCCTGCAGAGTTTTTGGCAAGAGAAGCTTTTGAACTTCTTAAATCCTATAACGCTCTGAATACCCAAAATTCCGGTAGAGTGGAGTTTTATACAAGCGGGTCTCCAGAAGAATTTGTTCAAACAGGCAAAAATCTTTTTGATGGAATTGAATCGGCTACTCTTTTAAGACTTAATTAAAAATTTCCCGATTTTTTCCAAAGCATATTCAAGGGCGCTCGAATTTTTTTCAAAAACATTCTTACAAGCTTCCGCCATTGAATTGTAAAAATCTTTATCTTTCATAAGCTTTTGAGCATTTTCAAGAAGTTCTTTTTCATTTTTTACAACAACAGCAGCATTTTCTGAGGTTAAAATTTCGTAAATATCTTTGAAATTATAAACGATATTTCCGCTCAAAACGGGTTTGTTGTATACGGTTGCTTCAAGAGGATTGTGTCCTCCTGTTCCTGAAAAACTTCCCCCAATGAAAGCAAAATGGCATATAGCGTACATTTTTGACAATTCACCCATTGTATCTAGCATAATAATATCATTTTCGTCAAAGCCGTCATTTTTGCTGCGAAGTCCCCAATTGCAACCTGTTTGATCGATGAGTTCCAATACTTGCGTATAACGTTCAGGATGACGAGGAGCTATAATCAGTTTTAAATCAGGATTTTCATCTTTAAGATGTTCGTATAGATTTAAAACAATTTCATCTTCTCCAGAATGGGTACTGCCTGCTACAAAAACTTTTTGTTGATTAAGTTTTAAAGAATTTTCAAGGTCTTTAATTTCTTCAGCATTTAAGATATTTGTCATATTGAATTTCAAATTGCCCATAACTTCTGTTATTACAGGATTTGCTCCGATATCTACAATACGTTCTTTGTCTGTTTCTGATTGCATCAAAATTGAGGAATAATTGCGTAAAATTCTTCTGAAAAAGAAAGAAAAGTTTTTGTATCCTTCGTAAGAATTTGGCGAAATACGTCCGTTTACTATTAAAAGTGGGATTTTTCGGTTTTTAAGTTCATTTGAAAAATTAGGCCATATTTCTGTTTCAGCTATTATTACCAAATTAGGTCTTACGGCTTTGATGGCAAGAACAACACTCAACCAAAAATCATAAGGAAAATAAATTATTTTATCAGTGTGTTCCCCTAGTTTTTTATGCGCAACTTCTTGTCCTGTGCGAGTTACAGTTGAAAGGACAATATTTTTTGAGTGATACTTTTTGCGAAGATTTTTTACAAGGCTTTCAACAGCATTTACTTCTCCGACAGAAACGGCATGCACCCAAATAGTAGAACGCTTTGGAAGATTTATTGAATAGAAGCCGATTTTTTCCCAAAACCCTGCTCTTAATTTGGGCTGAAAAACAAATGCTATAAGCACTAAAGGTGATAGTAATATTGCCAGTGCAGGCAATAATAAATTATAAACTAAATACATATACTCTCCTTTGGAATGCCTTTTGTTTTTATTTTATTCCAAACAAATCCCTACTTCAAACGTTCTGTCCCATGGAAAATAAAAACTTATTTTTTTAAAGTCAGAACCAAGAAAATTTTGTATTTTTTGAATGTATTCAATATACCCTTCTTCTAAGTCAAAATCGTGATTTTTTCTTAAATCCTGACGTAAATTTGCTTGATAAGCCCAGTCGTCAAGCAGTCTTGTCGCAAGAAGATTTTTAAAAGCTTCTTCATTAAAAACTTTTTTTTGTTTTGCGATATAAGATACAAGACTTTGAGAAAGTACACTTCCGAAGGAGTTTGCAGTTGTATTCCAACCCGCATACCCGAGAAAATTTTCATTATTGGGAGTATTTAACAACTCTTCTATAAGATTGTTATCAGCTCCGTTTGCAAGTTTTATATCAGCTATTGCATAAAATCCTTTCGGAGGGTTGAATCTTGCTGATTTGTCGTCTTTGAAAATTTGCATCGCAAGATCATCTTGAATTTTTGCAGGTGTATTAACGTAAAGACGGATATCTCCTTCAGAAGATGTTTTTGCGCCGCATATAGAAATTTGTCCGTGTAGAGATTTTTCTATGGTGACATCTTCATATCTGGAAATTATATTTTTGGATTCGGGTATAGAATATACGGGCGTGATTGAGATATCTTCTTTGTAGCAATCCAAGAAAGCTCTAGTCATAAGAGTTAGAGGTATTTCATCAGCTCCGGTTTTAATTGAGGCTTGAAGATTCTTTTCTTTGATAATTTCGCTCAAAAGTTGTCCTTCTTTGACATTTAATCCGTATTGAGCCGTATCATCTTGTGAAATTACCAAAAAATCAAAAAGTTTTTGATCAAGCAAAGATAAGAAAAATTCATTTATTTCATAATTTCTTTTGCGAGTATCAAGGTAATCTTTCAGAATTTCGGCAGGAATTTCATGTTCGGGTTCTTTGCCTGTCCTATGAAATTCAAAAGAATATTTGAAGATTTTTTCGCCATAAGTATCCCAGTAAGGTTTTTCTTCTTCGTTTATATTATTGTTTGAAATTCTCATTATACTGCTTGTGGCAAATATTTTTGCGTTTGATTTTTGGAGTTCTGATAAGAAGTCGGTTATTTTTTCTTTTATTTCGCTTTGTGAGATTTCAATACGTCTTGAAGCAACCAATCCTCCGTAAGCGATAGTATCAAGAGCTAAAATTGCGTAATCGATTTTATTTTTTGTGGTAATTTTTTTGCACCAACTTAAAATCCCTTCATAATTTGCGTACGTAGTAAGCCCTCCCAAAAACTCTCTCGGAGGAATGAATACGCGGCTTGTACTGTCGATTTGAGCAGTCATAACAGGCAAATCATAGCAGACAGGTCGATTATCTATCGGTATAACAAGAATATTAGGCATACATACATTAAACCATTAAATTCAAAATATTAAAATAATTTACACAAAAAGTTAATTTGAAGTAAAATTAAAAATGGAAAAGGGGATTTTAATGAAGTTTTCACTAGATGAGATTATAAAAATAACTGATGCGAAGCTTATATATTCAACGAGTAAATCAGGAAAATTCGGAATTTCTACCGATACACGCAACATTTCTCCCGAACAAATTTATATTCCTATTAAAGGAGAAAATTTTGACGGGCATAATTTTATAGAAGATGCGATAAAAAAATCCGCAAGAGGATTTTTTATTGAAGAAGCTGAAATTGAAAGACTAAAAACTTTACCCAAAGCAAAAATAGCTTTACAGGTCAAAAATAATCGTGAGGCTTATCTTGCTCTTGCCGGTGCTTATAGGCAAAAAATAGCGCCGATAGTTGTTGCAATAACGGGTAGCAGCGGAAAAACCACCGTAAAAGAAATGATTTCTGTTGTTTTGGAAAAAAAATACAGAGTACATAAAACTAAGCTTAATTTTAACAATGAAATAGGTCTTGCCCAAACTATGTTTGAAATGCCAAAAAATACAGAAGTATTGGTGGTAGAAATGGGGATGCGCGGTTTGGGAGAAGTAGAGTTACTTTCTAGATATGCCAAACCTGATATTGCGGTAATTACAAATATAGGGCTCGCGCATGTGGGAAGGCTCGGTTCGCAGTCAAATATAGCAAAAGCCAAATATGAGATTGCTGAACATCTGCATCCTGAAGGAGTTTTGGTTGTTTGTCAAAACGAGTTTTTGGAGAAATGTGTAAAAATAAAAAACAAAATAATTTACTCTTTGGAAGATAAAAATCTAAAAAATATCAAAAAAACTTCAGAAGGAGTGAGTTTTGATTATAAAAAACAAAATTATTCGCTTAAAGTTTTCGGTGATTATAATATTCTTAATGCAATTTCTGCGATTGAAGTCGGACAAAAATTGGGAATTTCAACAAAAATTATAACAGAAGCTCTTTCTGAGTATGAACCGCTTTCAAATAGAGGAAGTGTTTTAAGCTTTGGTGATTATACTTTACTGATAGACTATTATAATGCCAATCCTGAATCAATGAAAGCGTCAATACAGGCGGCTTTAGAGTCTTATGGTGAAATAGCTCTTGTTTTGGGCGATATGGGAGAACTTGGTGACAGAGAAGTTTTTTATCATCGTGAAATAGGTAGATTTTTACGTGACAAAAAGGTAAAATATCTTATAACAGTAGGTGATTTGGCAAAAAATATAGCAAAATTATCAGGAATTAAAAATACAAAATCTTTCGATAATACAAAAGAAGCTGCCGAATACCTGAAAGCGATAAAAGATAATACACCTATACTTTTGAAGGCATCTCGCGCAATGCAGTTTGAGAATATTGTTAAAGAATTGAAAGGGTAAGATACATGACAATAATTTATGTTACAGGGTTGATTGCACTCTTATTGACGCTGATTTTGGGCAAACCTTATATAGAACTTCTGAAAAAGCATTTCGCTGGACAATATATATATGAAATGGCTCCTGAAAATCACGCTAAAAAAGCGGGAACACCTACTATGGGCGGCTTAATAATAATTGACTGCGCTGTTATTGCTATGATTTTAGCTTTTGTTATGATGCAAAAAATAAGTATAGATTCTATTATCGCTATTTTTGTTTTGATTTTGTACGCAATTACAGGATTTATTGATGATTATCAAAAAAATAAAAAGAAAGAAAATAAAGGATTAACTCCTCGAGGTAAAATGGCGTTGCAAATTCTTGCGGCGGCGGTACCTTCTCTTTATATGGTTTATACCGGAGAAACCCAAATAGCGAGATTTGATTTGGGTTTTTGGTATGTCCTTGCTGCTATTTTTATTATAGTAGGGGCATCGAATGCTGTTAATCTTACTGACGGATTGGATGGATTGGCTTCTGGATTGAGCGTATTTTCTTTTTTAGGTTGTGCAGTTATTTTTGGATTTCAGGGTAATATCGAACTTGCAGTTATTTCGGCGGCAATAGCAAGTGCATGCGGTGGATTTTTATATTATAACCATAATCCTGCTCAAGTTTTTATGGGTGATACAGGAAGCCTCGCTTTAGGAGGATTACTCGGTACTTTAGCTGTTTTGGGTAAGTTTGAACTGCTTCTTTTACCTCTTGCAATAGTTTTTATAATAGAAACTTTATCTGTCATAATTCAGGTAACAAGTTTTAAATTGACGGGTAAAAGAGTTTTTAAAATGGCACCTATTCATCATCATTTTGAACTTTTAGGCTGGTCTGAAGTTAAGGTGGTAAAGGTTTTTTGGTTAGTAGGCGGGTTTTTTGCTATTTTGACTGTGTTAGGGGTAATTTATGGAATTTTCGGATAAAAAAATCTGTATTTTAGGACTTTCGAAGAGTGGTATTTCAGCAGCAAAACATCTTGCTTCGGTTGGGGCTCTTTGTACCATAAGCGAAAAAAAAGAGCGTACGGATGAAGATGCTTATATTATTGAAGAGCTTGAAGCCTTAGGTATTATTGTCGAAACAGGTGAACACAAAAAAGAGACAATAACAGGCAGTGATTTGATTGTTACAAGTCCCGGCATTCCTCCTTTGGCAGAAGTTTTTAAATTGGCTAAGGTTAAGGCTATACCTGTTTTAAGTGAAATTGATATCGCTTATTTAAGTACGGAAACTCCTTTTTTAGCAATTACCGGAACAAACGGAAAAACAACTACAACCAAACTTTTAGCCGAAATTCTTCAAAACGGTGGTAAAAAAACAGAAGCTTGCGGAAATATAGGAGTTCCTCCCTGTGATTTGCTAAAAGAGGAACTTGATTACTTTACGCTTGAAATAAGTTCTTATCAGATTGCAACAAGTCAGTATTTTGAACCTAAGGCAGCTTGTTTTATAAATTATTCACCCGACCATGTGAATTGGCATGGTTCAGAAGAAAATTATTTTGATGCCAAAGCTCAAATGTTTACAGGGGCAAATGCCGCTGAATACGCAGTTTTGAACGCCAATGATTCTAAAGTTATTTCTTTAAAAGATGAATGCGAAAATGAAGTTTTTACTTTTGGCAAAGAAGATGAAAAAAATTGTGTTTATATCGAAGATGAAATTATAAAATTCAAAGATGAAAATGGTGAAATACAAGATATAACACAAGTTTCAAAAGTCAGTCTTAAAGGAGCTCATAATCTCGAAAATATTATGTGTGCTGTCGCTATGGCAAAAATAGCAGGCATTCAAAATGAATTGATAGCAGACACTTTGAGCAAATTTGAGCCTCCTGAACACAGACTTGAGTTTGTGTGTGAAATTGACGGCAAAAAATATTATAATGACTCAAAGGCAACTAATACTGATGCGGCAATTAAGGCAATAGAGGCTTTTGCGGGGCAAAGTGTAGCACTTATTGCAGGCGGTCGTGATAAAATGACCCCTCTGGATGATTTTGTGAAAGTTGCTCAGGAAGGTACAGATTATGTGATATTATTAGGGGAGGCTACGCAAAGATTTGAAGCTGCTTTTAAAAAAGCAGGATATAAAAATCTTGATAAAGCGCAAAATTTTGAAGAAGCTATTGAACTTGCATCAAAAAAAGATGTTGAAAATATTCTTTTAGCCCCTGCCTGTGCCAGTTTTGATATGTTTAAAAGTTTTGAAGAAAGAGGACAAGTTTTTAAAAATTATGTACGGGAAAAATTACAACAGACTAAATAATCGTGAGGAACGTGTTACTACGGTAATTTCACCTCCGGATATTCCACTTTTGATTATTATTGCTTGTATTTCGCTTGTAGGAATTATGGTTGTTTTTTCTTCAAGTGTGGCACACGGAATAAATGATTTTAATGATCATTTATATTTTTTCAAAAAACAGCTTGTGAATTTTATAATAGGTATTGTAGCGATGTTATTTTTTATGAATCGCTTTAACTATAAAAAAATTCAAAAAAAAATTGATTTGATTGCAAATGGTACAATAGGTCTTTTGATAGCTACACACCTTTTTGGGAGTACTATTTACGGATCAAAAAGATGGTTGTTTTTCTTTCAGCCATCAGAGCTTGCAAAATTTGCTTGTATTGCGATTATTGCTGATGGGCTTATTCATTCCAAAAGTATT
>JAEWLZ010000227.1 GCA_023457295.1 Cyanobacteria bacterium OH_PDB_112 | reverse complement strand
GTTGGCATCCCTCCAAACGGGAATACCAACGGTGTGATGCGTGCGTGTTTGCTCAAACCCCTTCCACATACCTGCGAAAGTGATCCAAAATCGCCTGCCAGCCTTCGCGTTGCAGTTCGAGCGAGTTTTCCTGCTCGGCATCGAAGGTTTCGCGCACCAGCACGCCGCCCGCCACCGGCTGGAAAACGATGCGCACGGTACGCTGATCCCCTAGCTGAAAGGCAAGGCGCAGCTGCGGTTGCACTTCGGTGAACACGCCGGAAAAATCAAACCCGGCGCTGCCATCGCGCGCCTCCATGCGGTAGGTGAATGTGCCGCCCACACGAAGGTCGCTGTGGGCAGAGGGGGTGTGCCAATCCGGGGATGCGCTATTCCACTGGCAGATGTCCTGTGGGCGGACCCAGGCTTCCCACACGCGGGAAAGCGGCGCGTGTACGACAGTTTCTACCGTGATGGAAGGGAAGATGACCGGCGTGGGTTGCGCCTGCGCCAGTGCGGCACGCAAAATGCGGATGGTTTCGGGGCCGATGCCGTGAAGAGCCAACAGGCGCGGCTCCCAATCCCCGGTGAGTTGATGCATGCCTGTGAGCCCGGCTTCTGCCAGCGCGTTCAGCGCGGGGCGCGCGAGCCCGGTTGGCAGGCTCGTTTCGGTAGGTGTTGTTTTCATAGGCACCTCATGACTGGGGCCGTTGGGTCTCATCCATAAAGGCGATTTCCCACTGGTGCCCGTCGGGATCCACAAACCGGTCATACATCATCCAACCCATGTCCTCCGGCTGGAGATAACGCGTTGCGCCGTGGGCGAGCGCAGTTTGCATCACCTCGTGCACGCGCTCCCGGCTGCCCACATCCACGGAGAGCAACACTTGCGAGGTGGTTCCGTCCGCCACCGGACGTGGGGTGAAGGTTTGGAATTTGTCCGTGGACAGCAACATGGCATAGATTTCGTTTTCCTTGAGCACCAGGCAAATCGCCGTGTCGTCCGAAAACTGTTCGTTGATCGCAAACCCTAAACTCTCCCAGAAGGCGCGGGTACGCGCAATGTCCTTCACGGGAAGATTGATGAAGATGCTGCGAATGGATGCGGGGGTCATGAACATACTCCTCTCCGCGGGGCGGTGGCGTTACACCGGATCCGCATATGCCTTTTCCAACGCGGCGATGTCAAATTTCTTCATTTGCATGAATGCGGTTGTCACGCGCTCGATCTGCTCCGGGGTGCCATGGGTCATCATGATTTCCAGCTGGCTGGGCACAATCTGCCAACTGAGGCCGTAGCGATCTTTGAGCCAGCCGCAGGCTTCCGCTTCGGGTACGTGGGAGAGGAGGCTCCAGTAGGTGTCAATCTCTTGCTGGGTATCGCAGTACACGATCAGCGAAACCGCCTCGTTAAACCCAAAATCCGCATCCATGGCGTTATCCATAGCGACCAAAGGGGCATCCAGCAGTGTGAACCCAGCATAGTTGACCTGTGCGGTGGCGGCCAGCGCCTCGCCCGGGGCATAGTGGCTGATCAAGTGAATCTGTGAGCGGGGGAATGCCTCCGCGTAGAAGCGCACGGCTTCCTCGGCCTTACCGTTGACTGCGCCTGAAAACAGAAGGTTAGGGGCGATTCTTTGCGCGGGCGTTTCGCCGGGAATGAGCATCAACTGCCAGTTGAGGCCGTAGCGATCCGCAAGCCAGCCGTAGCGAGGGCTGAAGGGATAGGCATCCAGCGGCATCATCTCGGTACCGCCCTGCCGCAGCGCTTGCCACAGCGTGTCCACTTCCTGGGCGGTCGCACAGGAAACCATCAGCGAGATGGACGGATTGAAGTGAAATTCAGGGCCGCCGCTGATCGCTTCAAAGCGCTGACCTGCCAACTCAAACACCACAACCTCGACCTCGCCAGAAGGCGTATCGCCAAGCGTGGTAGTGCTGAGCACGCGGGAATCCGGAAACAGGCCTGTGTAGAAGGTCGCGGCCTCGCGCGCCTCCCGATCAAACCAAAAGTGAGGAACCAGCTTTGCCATCGGGTACACCTCGATTCACCAGAAGTGAGCAATAGAAACGCGCAGGCGAGTTACGCCTGCGCGGGGGGTTCGTGGCTGATTTGCCAATGCACGCCAAAGCGATCGGTCACAAAGCCATACAGCGCGCTCCAGAAAGTTTTTTGCAGGGGCATGATAATGTCGCCGCCCTCCGCGAGGGTGTTGAAAAGGGTGGTGAGCGTGTCGATATCGCTGCCGGTGACCACAAGGCTGATGTTGTTACCAAGGGTGAAAGGCATGCCCGGCGGAGTATCTGCGAGCATTACAAGGCTGCCAGCAAGCGTCAGCGTCGTGTGCATCACCCAATCATGCGCCTCGGGCGGAATGGGCATCCCGGAATCGGCCTGCCCATAGGTTGTGATGGGCTGGCGGGTTGCGCCGAAGGCATCGGCGTAAAAATCCACCGCTTCGCGGCAGTTTCCATGAAAATTAAGGTATGCGTTTACGGCCATGGTCTCCGCTCCTTCCAAAGTAGGGGGTTCAATTGGAAACGAGCATCAGTTACCCCAAAAATAGACAGCCGAAAC
>JAEWLZ010000226.1 GCA_023457295.1 Cyanobacteria bacterium OH_PDB_112 | reverse complement strand
GTACACAATGACCCTGACAATGCTCTTTGTGACGGTGCTCAAAGTCTTACTCTCGAAATGTTTGACGATATGATGAAATCAATTAATAAACTATTTGAAATGATTAATTATAATAAGGTATCAATATGAAAAAAATAGCAGTTATCGGTCTTGGATTAATCGGAACTTCATTATTAAAAGCTCTTCAAAACAAAGGTTATGAGCTTTACGGTATAAGCAGAAATCCAGATACTATTAAAAAAGCTTTAGAACAAAATCTGGTATCAAAAGCTTCTTCGGATCTTGAATTAATCAGAAGCGCCGATGTCATTTTTATTGCTACTCCAATAGAAACTATCATAAAAACTATTGACTCGATAAAACCCAATATAAATCGTGATACTATCGTGGCAGACCTTGCGGGAGTAAAGGGATTCGTACTTGACTACATTCACAATTTGGATACAAGACTCAATTTTATAGGGCTTCACCCTATGGCGGGTACAGAAAATAAAGGATTTGACAGCGCTGTTGAAGGACTTTTTGAGGATTCAAAATGGGCTGTTGTACCTTCCAATTTTGCAAAAAGAGAAAGTATAGATTTTATCGTCAACTTAATTCGACAAATTGGAGCAACACCCGTATTTACAGATGCAAAAAGCCATGACAGAGCTGTTGCTATGATTAGCCACTTACCGCTTATTTTGGCACAATCATTATTTATGAGCGCATCAGACAAACTCGAGAAAAACCTGGCTGCAAGCGGATTTCGTGATATGACTCGCCTTGCAATGACAAATTCTGATATAGCTCACGATATGGTTAAATTCAATAAAGCAAACATCCTTGAATGCCTTACAGAACTTGACTTTACAGCGAAAAATCTTTTAAAGAATTATCAAAACACAGACATCGAAAAAATTGCCGTTCAAAGACGTAAAATGTATTCAGAAGAAGGTAAAAACCTTTATTAATTAGTCAAGCTTGCTTAAATGACATGTATATTCTAAAATAAATTTAGAGTACTTTTTTAGGAATTTAATCATGCTGGAAGTAGATTTAGCAAAAAAGCCTACGATAAAATTAAGACTTCTTGATGAAGGAACTTCTCATTCTTTTAGCGTTCTAAAATATGAAAAAGACAGAGTTTTTCTTGTTCTTGATGATGAAGAACCCGCCAATGCTCTCTATCGTTTTGAAGAAGGTCTTGAAGCGGAAATGGTTATTTATTCGTCAACCAGAGTAGTAAAACTTACGTCTGTAATTATAGAAACTACTGGCACAAGAGAAGTTTGTATGGAATTGCATGATGAATATGATATTATCCAAAGAAGACGTTATGTAAGAACAAAAGCTTCTTACGGTATAGAATTAAAATCCGAAAAATTTATGTTTAAAGCTCAAACGATAAATTTGGGCGGCGGCGGAGTGTGCTTCATCGGAAATAACGCTTTTGAAATCGGACAAAAATTTCAATTTAATCTGCTATTGCCGGAATTTAACAACATAACAGGCGAAGGGGTTGTAATTAATAAAATAGAAACAAATGATGATATTTTGATAATGTTCAATTTTTCGGAAATGGAAAAAGACGCAAGAAATAAAGTTATAAGATTCTGCTTTGAAAAGGAATTTAACGCATAAATGCTTACAAAACAATTTGAAACCAAACTGAATAAAATGCAGAAAAAAGGTGACTACAAAACTGCTGTGGCACTTTGCAATTCAGAACTTCAAAATAATCCGTCAAATGCGGATTTGTATATAAAACTGGGTGATATTTACTTTGACTGGCATCAAAATATTTACCAGCCAAAACAATTTATTGACGAAGCTATCACAGAGTATCAAAGAGCTTTAGAAATTTCTTTGAATTCCGCCAAAATTCATTACAAAATCGGTTATGCTTTTTATTTAAAAGGTGAACTTGAAAAAGCTATAAATCACCTGAATATAGCATTAGAATACGATGATACATTCTACGAAGCATATTTTATGCTTGCACGTACAATGACAAAAAAGGACAAATTCCAAGAAACTTATGAATATTCCAAAAAAGCTATTAAATATGGCGGATTAAAAGCTTCAAGAGCTCATTTTTTGATGCACAGCCTGCTAAGAATTAAAGCCGATAATAGTATTTGGGATAAAATAGGCTCTTTTTATCATCTTATAGCTTCTATCATAAAACTTCCTTTTGAACATGAGGCTCAAAAAGAATTTATTCAAAAACTAGGCTATTTTAAATTTTTGCCGATAATTTTCAAAGGTTTTTATCTTGTTCATACAAGACAATTTTATGATGCGGTTGACCTTTACACAGAAGCGATAGAAGTCGCGCCTGGTTTTGTGCCTTTGTATGCTCTTTTAGGCGATACATACAAAAGTATGTTTCAATACGAAGACGCTATTAACGAATTTAGAATGGTATTATGGCACGACCCTTTAAATATCCTTGCTTATAGAGCTTTGTGCCAAATTTATGAAGAAACCGGTGATTACGACAATGCAGTTTTGATGTATCAAAAACTAATCGAATTAAACCCGAATAATCCTATTTACCACAGTAATTTGGCAAATATTTACTATATGAGCGGAGATGTAAAAGAAGCTGTGACTTGTTACTACAACGCTATAATGCTAAACCCCAGCCAAAGCTGGACAAGTGTTATTGCGCAAACTTTAGGATATGTTTTTCAAGAAAGCGAAAAAAACTACGATGCGGCAATTTCTTCATACCAAAACGCTCTTCACCTTACGCCTAAAGATGTTGATATTTACATAAATCTCGGAAGTGTATTCTATGATAAAGGTGATTTCCAAAGCGCTCTTGCAATATACAATTTGGCTCTTGAAATTGCGCCTTGTGATGCGAGAATTCACTGTAACCTGGGCTATCTTTATTGGGGACGCCAGGATAATGACAATGCTATAAAAGAATATAAACTCGCTATAAAATATGACCCTAGTTATGATATTGCTTATAACAATTTGGGTGTAATTTATCTTGATGATTCGGGTCTTGTAAAAGAAGCTGCAGAAATGTTTGACCTTGCGGCGCAATGTAATCCGAATTATGCGCTCGCTTATTACAATAAAGCCAGAGCAATTGTTATAACCGGTGATAAAATCGAAGCAGCAAGATTATTTCAGGTTGCCCTTGACATAAATGTGGTCACTAAAGAAATTGACCCTCAAGAAATTCAAGACAAAATCGACGAATTATTTAACTAATAAAAATCAGGTAAAATATCTTGGCTATAATTCCATCAGATGAAAAACAACCCTCAAATACAGGGTCAAGAAAAAATATAGAAGCAAAAAAAACAAATTCAGACAATTTTGAAAACAATATTCGTCCTGATAATTTTGATGCTTATGTAGGACAAAGCCATATAAAACAAAACTTGAAAATCACAATCGAAGCGGCAAAAAAACGTGAAGAAACCCTCGACCATATTTTACTTTACGGTCCTCCGGGACTTGGCAAAACTACTCTTGCCGGAATTATCGCAAAAGAATTCGGTTCCGCAATAAAAATCACATCAGCTCCGGCACTTGAACGTCCTAGAGATATTATCGGCATTCTAATGTCATTAAAAGAGGGTGAAATTCTTTTTATTGACGAAATTCATCGCCTTAATAAAATAGCTGAAGAAATTTTATATCCCGCTATGGAAGATTTTTATATAGATATGACAACAGGCAAAACACAAGCTGCCAAAACTCTTCGTGTTCCGATGAAAAAATTTACTCTTATAGGTGCAACAACCAAAGCAGGGTCTTTATCAAGTCCTCTTCGTGACAGATTCGGAATAATACACAGATTGGAATTTTATACTCCTGATGAACTTATGGCTGTAATTAAAAGAACGGCAAAAGTTTTAGAAATTAAAATAACAGATGACGGCGCGCGCGAAATAGCTCTTCGTTCCAGGGGTACTCCACGTATAACAAACAGATTTGTAAAACGTCTGAGGGATTTTGCTATTGTGAAAAATTCTTCCGAAATAACTATTGATATTGCAAAAGAAGCTCTTGATATGTTAAAAATTGACCATTTGGGCTTGGACAGTACGGATATATCTTTGCTTGAATTAATGATACAAAAATATAACGGAGGTCCTGTCGGACTTGATACTTTATCGGCTGCTCTCGGAGAAGATGCCGTAACCATTGAAGAAGTATACGAACCGTTTTTGCTTCAGGCAGGGATTTTAGAACGCACTCCCAGAGGACGTAAAGTTTCTTATGCGGGTTATAAACACCTTGGTTACAAACCTCCTTCTGAACAAACTAAATTGAATTTCTCCGAATAAAAACTATTTACACTAAAAAATCGGGAGAATGTTAATGCCAAAATTTATTGTTATTTTTTGTTTGTTTTTGTCCTTCAATTTATTATTAGACAGCAATTTTTCTCTGGCAGAAGATTTACCTGTCGAAAAAGGGTTTATCGAAAAAGCCATTGTAACAAAGGTTTTGAGCGAAAAACATGACAAAGAGCTTGAAAGAGTTTTTAATACCGAACAAATTATTCAGATTTTGAATATAAAAATTTTAACCGGAAAACTAAAAGATAAAGAAGTGAAGATAAAAAATTATCTTACAAGCAACCCGGAATATGATATCAAAATCAAACAGGGCGACAGAGTTATTATAGAGAAAGATATTGAAGCTGAAGCAGATGAAGAATACTACGATAAAAAAGAAAATGACAAAAATTCAAAAATCGATGATGACAAAGAAGATGAAACCATAAATATTACATCAAAAGACAACTCTCCTATAATTTTAATAGCTTCAGGTCTGTTTCTGCTTTTGCTTTTAATTATAGGGGGATACAGCGGTCTTAAAACTATTACTACTTTAGGATTTTCGGCAATTTTAATAATTTTCGGGTTACTTCCTGCTATTTTGGCCAATATTCATATTATACCTATTGCAATAGGTGTTGCGGTAGCTTCTGTTATTTTTGGTATTTTCATTTTTAACGGCTTTAATATGAAAAGCATTTGCGCCGCAATAAGCGCCTCATTAAGTTTACTTTTAGCGGGATTTTTATCATTTGCGGTAATTTATACCTCATCAATAACAAATATCGACTCCAAAGAAGGTCTAATTCTTCTTGGAGAATACCCTGATATGAACTTTGCCGGAATTTTAACAGCCTCTGTAATAATAAGCATTATAGGTGTTTTGACAAGCGTCAGTATTGCTATTGCAAATTATATTGCAAAAAAACAATTCCAAAATAAAGAATACGGTTTTAAAACATTATTCAAAAAAGGAACTGAAGCAGGTAAAAAAGCCATTGGAACTATGGTTTCTGCTCTTATTTTTATTTATATAGGAAGTGCCTTACCTCTTTTAATTTTATCTTTGAACATTCCATTGATAAAATTCATAAACTTGGGTATCGTAATTACAGAATTTTCAGCGGCAATGATTGGCAGTACCGCAATTATTTTATGTTCACCTATTACTGCCGCTATAACAGCTATTACTTTAACAAAACTTGCGAAACCCAAAAATTAATCCAAATTTTTGGTAAACATCCAATAAGCAATCGAAAGAGTAATTATTGATGTGATAACTATCGGTATCAAATTAATAAGAACAATATCCATTGGCATATTTTTGAAAAAAAGTCCCTTTATAATTACAAGATAAAATCTTATCGGATTTAAAAAGGTTAAATATTGAAAAAAAACAGGCATATTTTCAACAGGCGCAATATATCCTGACATTAACATCGCAGGCATCTGAAAAATAAATGAACCTAAAATAGCCTGTTGCTGAGTTTTACAAATTGACGAAACAAAAAGCCCTATCCCAACTATTGATAACAAAAATACCACCATACTAAAATAAAACAAAAAAATCGAACCGGAATAAGGGACTTTAAAAATAAAAATTACAACAAGAGCCATCATCGTTGAAATAAAAACAGCTATTAAAAGTGGCGGAACTGTTTTTCCAATAAGAATTTCAATAGGACGCAAAGGTGATACAATAAGTTGGTCAAAAGTCCCTATCTCTCGTTCTCTTGCCACAGAAAGTGACGTTAAAAGCATTCCTATAACCATAGTTAAGGTTGCAACAAGCGATACAACCGTATAATGAAGATACATAAGATTGGGATTGTACCAGTTTCTTACAACCGTTTTAATGCGGGGATATCCATTATATTGAGGAACAAATATTTCTTTTTGATAATTTGACACAATACGTGAAGTATACCCGTTCAAAATTTGAGAAATATTTGTCTGCCTACCGTCAAAAATAGCTTGGATTTCAGCTTTTTGCTTTCCTTTTAGGTTTTTTGAAAAATCATTATTAATTGCAATTCCCATCATAACTTTTTGAGACTCTATCATTTTTTCAAACTTTTTTTCATTTTCAACATAATAAATTCTTCGATACCATACAGAATTTTGAAAATGCTGTACAAGCTCCCTTGAAGAAGCGGTATTTTCTTTATCCAAAACAACCATATCTATATTTTTTACTTCCATAGTCGCCGCAAAGGCAAAAATACACAACTGAACTATCGGAGGCAAAAAGATCAGCGTACGACTTCTGGGATCGCGCCAAATTGAATGAAATTCTTTTATTATCAAAGCATAAATTCTACTCCACATATTACTCTAACCTCTGCGCCGTATACCTGTAAACAAGGAAAAAGAAAATTATACTCATAAAACTCATAAAAAGACTGTTCGGAATAAAAATATCCCAAATATTACCCGCCATAAAAAGATTTTGAGAACACCCGACGAAATATCGTGCGGAAATAAAATTTGACATAATTCTTATCGGATGAGGCATAGAACTAATCGGATAAACAAGACCTGAGAGCATCAACGCCGGTAAAAAACCCGAAGTCAAAGCCGCCTGTGATGCGGTAAATTGATTTTTAGCAAGAGTAGAAACCATAAGCCCCTGCCCAATAAGAGTAAGCAAAAATAAACCTGAAATAAAAGCAAAAATAAGATAAGAACCCCGAAAAGGGACTTTAAACAACACAACACAGCAAAAAACACTAAAAGCCATAGACAACATGCCGAGACAAAAATACGGAATATATTTTCCTAAAACAATATCAAGTTTAGAAATTTTTGTCGTAATAATAGCTTCCATAGTTCCTCTTTCCCATTCACGAGAAACGACTAAAGCTGTAAGTAAAATACCGACAAGCGTCATAATAACAGACAAAGAACCGGGAAGAATAAACCAGTTGCTTCGAAGTTCTTCATTATACCAGTAGCGAGAAATTACCCTAACTGAAGGCGGGCTTTTTTTGTTATAACCATATTCTTCTTTAAGCCATTGATTTATCACGGCAGTTGGATAATTTGCCACAAAATTTGCCGTATTAGTTTCTGACCCGTCGGTTATAATCTGTATTTCAGATTCCTCTCCTCTTTCCAGTTTTTTTGAAAAATCATTCGGAACAATTATCATTCCTCGAATAGTTCCTTTTACAAGTTCCTTTTCCATTTGTTTGCGATTATAAAATCTTTTTACTTTAAGATATTTTGTATGCTCAAAAGATGAAACAAGACTGCTAACTTTTTCTTTGCTATCTTCAATTTTAAGACCTACAAAAACTGTATTTGTATCAAGATTCAAAGAAAATCTGTAAACGCAGAGCAAAATAAACGGCAAAATAAATGCTATCAAAAGTGTACTGGGGTCACGAATTATTTGATAAAACTCCTTAATAATAAATGCCCTTAAAATCTTCATAAAGAACCTCTTTCTCTGTCATATTTTTCAATTATGGCAATGAAAGTTTCTTCCATAGTTGCATCTTTTGCCACTTTATTTTTAAGTTCTTGAGGAGTACCGGTTTCAATAGCTTCACCACGATAAAAAAGACTTATATGATCACAATATTCGGCTTCATCCATAAAATGTGTTGTAACCATAACCGTAACACCTTTTTCTACCAAAGAATTAATATGATTCCAAAAATCCCTTCTAGTCAAAGGATCAACGCCTGAAGTCGGCTCATCCAAAAACAAAATAGGCGGATTGTGCATAACTGCGCAACTTAAGGCAAGACGCTGTTTGAACCCCAAAGGAAGTTCATCCGCATTATGTGAAAGATAAGGCTCAAATTCAAAAATATTTATCATTTGGTCAATTTTTTCTTTTTGCTTAACGCCAAAAAGCCCATAAATTCCCGAAAAAAACTTTAAATTTTGCATAACGCTCAAACCACCGAAAAGCGAAAACTTTTGAGCCATATAACCCAAATAAGAACGTGCTTTTGAAGGATTTTGCCGTATATCCATTCCCATAATTTTGGCACTTCCGGATGTCGGAGTCACAAGACCGCAAAGCATTTTGAAAGAAGTCGATTTCCCTGCTCCGTTAGGACCTAAAAGTCCAAATATTTCCCCTTTTTTAACTCTAAAAGAATTTTCACGAACAGCATAAAAATCACCGTATTTTTTGACAAGACTTTGAGCTTCAATTACAAATTCAAGGTCATTTGGCGGAAGTTCAAGATTTTTGGTCAGTTCTGACTCCCCTTTTGGGCATCCTCCTAAAATATCAATAACAGCATCTTCAAAACGTGGTTTTACGGGATACAAAATCAAATTATTAAACTTTGAAACCCCTTTATCTAAAACAACTCTGACACGTTCTGCCTGAATAACAGCATCTGTAACACCATGCCCTTTTTTCAAAATTTCTTTTAACAAAATACGACTTCTTCCATACTGCACATCCGTTACAAAGCTTCGTCCTTCAAGTTTTTGGGTCAAAACAGAAGGCTCTCCCGAATAAAGGATTCTGCCGTTATCAAGCAAAATGCAACTGTCAAAATTTTCAGCCTCATCAAGATACGCAGTAGACCAAAGTATTGTTATTCCTTCCGTTGAAAGGTTTTTAACCATTTTCATCAGTTCCTTGCGTGACATAGGATCTACTCCAACAGAAGGTTCATCCAAAAGCAAAAGTTCAGGAGAGCCCAAAAGTGCGCATGCAAGCCCGAGCTTTTGCTTCATACCTCCTGATAATGCGCCGGCAAGACGTGATGTAAACTCTTCAAGACTTGTGAAATCAAGCAAAGTTCTAAAACTTTTTTCTTTTTCTTTTTTGGTAAGCCCCTTCAAATCAGCGTAAAGCTCAAGGTTTTCCATAACGGTCAAATCTTCGTAAAGTCCAAATTTTTGTGGCATATAACCTATTTTTTGATTAATTTTGTCCTTATCAAAAATAGGACTTAAACCAAGCGTTAAAATTTCTCCTTCTGTCGGCAATAAAAGACCTATTATACTTCTGATAAGAGTTGTTTTACCCGCTCCGTCAGGACCTACAAGACCTATGATTTTTCCTTTTTCAAGAGACAAATTCAAATTATCAAGAGCAAAGTTTTGTTCATCAATAAATTTTTTGCTCAAAGCTTTTATTTCAACAATACTAGCCGTCTTCATCAACAACCTTTCTTACAGTTTGGGGACTCTTCAAATCAATTTTGACCGTAACAGGCATTCCTTGACGCAAATATTCATCAATATCATAAATATAAACTCTGATTCGATAAACCAAATCCGTTCTCAAATTAACTGTTTCAACCTCTTTTGGAGTAAATTCCGCAACAGGAGAAATAAAACCTATCCAACCCGTATAAGGACTATCAGGACGTGAATCATTATAAACCGCTACTTTCATCCCGTATTTTATACGCCCGAGCCAGGGTTCCGGCACATATGCTCTTACCCAAACAGGCCTTGCCTTTGCAACAGAATAAACGCTTTGGGTCGGCGAAACTATCGCACCCGGTTCCTGAATTCTTGTCATAATTGTTCCGTCACATGGCGCATAAATTCTTGTATCTCGCAAGTCGGTTTTTGCAGAAGCAACTTTTGCAACAGCGGCATCATAATCGGCTTTCGACTGATTTTTATTAGTCAAAAAATCATCGCACTGCTGTTTTGAAATCGTTGTATCATCACATAAAGGAGAGTTTCTTTCATATATAAGCGCCGCATTTTTGTGTGTGACTTTTTTGGCAACAGCATTTGCCTTTGCCTGATTTAAAACATCTACATAAGGTGTATTATCAAGCTCAGCAAGCAAATTTCCTTTTTTAATTAAATCACCTTCCTCAAAAAACATTTTTTTTATGCGACCTGATACCCGAAAACCTAAATCTACTTGTCGGATTTCAATATTTCCGTATAACACAAGTTCATCTTTATTTTTGAATAAATCCTTTATCAAAGGAGCAAAAGAAACTCCCAAAATAATTAAAATAACGCTTATAATTTGCCATTTATACTGCTTTATCCTACGCTTTATCACAACTTACCCCCAACTGCTTTATAAAGACTCAAATAATTAGCAAAACGTGTCGCTTTACTGTTTACTTTTTCTATTTGAACCCCTATTAATCTTTCTTGCTCACTTAAAAGATCGGGCATCGAAATAACCCCTCTGTCATATTTTTTAGACATCCTTATAAATGTGTTTTCTTCTATCTTTTGTCTATTCAGGTTTTGATTATCAACATCCGTGTCAATTTTAACTGACCGCAAGCTGTCATTAACTTCTTGCACAGCTTTTAAGTTAGCTTGTCTATAATTTTCAAACATCTGTTCATAAATATTTTTTTTGAGGCGAAGATTGGCGATTTTGCGACCTCCCGCAAAAAGAGTCTGCGTCGCTCCCGCTGTCAAATAGGCAAAAGCCCCGCTCCAAGAGAAAAAAGGTTCTGTTGTAAGTGTGTTAAAGCCCAAAACACCATAAATATTAAATGTAGGAAAAAGTTCCTTCCTTGCCACTCTAATATCTATTTTGGCGGCTTGAAGCTGTGATTCTACAGCCTCAACATCGGGACGGGCAAAAATCACATCCGAAGGAACACAATCAGGCATAACTCCGCAAAAATGCAAATCATCAAACCTTCCTCGCTCAATACAGCCTGCATTATTAGGACTATCGCCTATCAATACGCAAAATTGATGCAATAAAATATCACGAGATTTTTTATAACCGTCAAGATTATTTAAAGCAATTTTATAAGCATCTTTATAGTTGTTTACCTCAATAGATGAAGCCAGTCCCCTACGATGTTTTAACTCAACACGCTGAAGTTGTTCTTTTTTTATATCAGCATAATTTGATTGAAGCTCAATAAGTTTATCTGTTTTTAAAATATTCACATAAACAGTAGCAACATAAGATGCAACGGAAATATAAGTTGCTTTTTCCTGCCAAACTTGTGCTTCGTATTGTTTTTTTGCGATTTTTGTTTTGTCATGATTTTTTAAGAGCAAATCGGCTTCATATTTGACAGTAAAAGGCAAAGTATAACCATTATCGGATATATTCAAAGCTCTGTCTCGTGAATAAGGCATTTTAATACCCAAATAATTTGAACCAACAGAAAGTTCTGGCAACTCCTTCCCGAAAGCATCTTTCACAAACTGCATATATTCATAAGTTTTAAGAGTTGCAACCTTCAAATCCTCATTATTTTCAATAGATTTCATTATGTATTTTTTAATATAAGGGTCACTAAAATTGTTCCACCAGCCTATATTTACATACTCAAATTTTTTAGGCATATCATCAACTTTTTCTTTAGAAGAAATAAACCAAAAAGCCTCGACAAAAAGCTGATTTTGACAAAGCATCATTATAAAAATCAAACTTATTGATAAAAATTTTTTCAAATTTGGGATATTTTTTGTCTTCATAAAAAATCTACTTTTAAAATTCAAATCAGGCTATAAATTTTAATTCGTATTATATGACTTCTAATAGATTTTTAAATTACCCATAGGGCTAACCAAGTAGTATCGGCTTGTTTTTTCAGCATATAATACAAATGTATTATATGCTTGTATCATAAATTTCCAAAAAACACAAATACAATTTGCTATTTCTACTTTGAAATGATATCTTTAAATAAGATTTTTAAAAGGACGGACTAGAAAAATGAGATATTTAACCTCAGGAGAATCCCACGGGCAGTGCCTAAACGCCATAATAGAGGGATTTCCATCAGGAGTAAAAATAGAAGAAGCCTTTATTAACGCCGAACTTGCCAAAAGACAATCAGGATATGGCAGGGGCGGACGTATGAAAATTGAAACCGACCAGGCAAAAATCCTTTCCGGTGTACGTTTTGGCATAACAACAGGTGCGCCGATTTGCATAGAAATCGAAAACAAAGACTGGCAAAACTGGACTATACCTATGTCAACAAGTCCTATAGCAGAAGAAAATCAGAAACTAGCAGACGAGAAAAAAATAACGGCTCTTCGCCCCGGACATGCCGATTTTGCTGGGGCAAAAAAATACAATCACGATGATATCCGTAATATACTTGAACGCTCATCTGCTCGAGAAACAGCTACCAGAACAGTTGTCGGAGCTTTTTCCAAAACTCTTTTGAGTCACTTCGGAATTGAAATTTTTTCACATGTAACACAAATAGGAAACGTAAAAGCCCCCTTAGCTGAAAAATCTTATACGGAAATAAAATCCGCCGCCGAAAAATCCGAAGTCCGCTGCGCGGATTCTGAAACAGAGCAAAAAATCAAAGAACTAATCGACAAAACAAAAGAACAAGGTGACTCGTTGGGTGGATATTTTGAGGTAATCATAACAGGAACTCCTATTGGACTAGGGTCTTTTGTACATTGGGACAGAAAGCTTGACGGACTTCTAGCACAGGCTATTATGAGTATTCCCGCTGTTAAATCAGTTGAAATCGGTGCAGGGATTCAATCAGCAGAGCTTTTAGGTTCAAAAATGCATGATGAATTCCAAAAAGGCTTCAACCGTCCGACCAACAATGCAGGCGGAATAGAAGGCGGTATGTCAAACGGCGAGCCGATTGTTATAAAAGCAGCTATGAAGGCAATTCCGACAATGATGACCCCCTTGAAATCCATAGACCTTAAAACAGGAGAAGAACATCTTGCTCACGTAGAAAGAGCCGATGTGTGCGCAGTACCTGCTTGTGCGGTTGTCACAGAAGCAATGGCGGCAAATGCTATAGCAGAGGCGTTTTTACAAAAATTTGGAGGAGATTCCCTGCGCGAAATTGAGGCAAATTTTAAGAATTATCAGGAACAGGTAAAATGAAAAATATTTGTCTGACAGGCCTTATGGGTTCAGGCAAAAGCACTGTTGGAGCTGCATTAGCTCAAAAACTCGGACTCGAATTTGTTGATATTGACGCAAAAATCGAATTCAAAACAGGGATGAAAATTTCAGAAATTTTCGCACAAAAAGGTGAAGATTTTTTTCGCAAAATTGAAAGCGAAACCCTAAAAGAATTTGCGGAAAAATCAGGACAGGTGATTTCAACAGGTGGTGGAGCTGTTCAAAAAGAAGGAAATCTAAAAATTCTGAAAGAAAATAGTACTGTCATTTATCTAAAAACCTCTCCGGAAGTGCTTTTTGAAAGAGTGAATGCCGACACTTCAAGACCTCTTTTGCAGAACGAAAAACCTTTTGAAACGCTTTGCGCTCTTCTTGAAAAAAGAGAGCCCAACTACCAAAAAGCTGATATAATTGTGACAACGGACGGCAAAACCGTTGATGAAATTGTGAATGAGATTTTAAAAAATGCTGAAAGTTGAACTAAAAAAAACCGTTGATAATTCCTACCCGATTGAAATCGGCAGTCAAATTTTGGGTAAAATATCGAGCTATATAAAAAAAACAACCGATGCAAAAAAACTCCTCATCGTCACAAACGAAACAGTTTTCAGGCTTTATTACGAAAAAATTGCCGTAAGCCTTAAAGACTTTGAAGTCGAAAAAATTGTTCTAAAAGACGGTGAAAAGTTCAAAAATGCAGCTTCTTTGCAAAAAATTTGGGATGCAGCTTTAAAATTTAAACTCGAAAGAAAAGATGCAATGATTGCACTCGGCGGAGGCGTTATAGGCGATATAACCGGCTTTGCGGCGGCAACTTATCTTCGAGGAATCGACTTTATTCAAGTCCCCACAACACTTCTGGCGCAGGTAGACTCATCTGTCGGCGGTAAAGTGGCAATCAACCACCCTTTGGGCAAAAACATGCTCGGGGCGTTTTATCAGCCAAAGCTTGTCCTCATAGATACCGCAACCCTAAAAACGCTTCCGGAAAGAGAGCTAAAAACAGGGCTTGGAGAGGTTTTAAAGTATGCTTTTATAGAAGATTCCTGCGGATGTGCAGAGAGCCTCGACCTTTTGGGGTTTTTAAAAGAAAATAAAACTGCGATTTACAATTTGGATATGATAATTTTAGAAAAACTCGTCACTCACTGCTGCCGCCTAAAAGCCGCAGTTGTAGCACAAGATGAGCGCGAATCGGGGCTTAGGGCAATTTTGAATTTAGGTCACACCATAGGTCACGCCATCGAAAAAGTGACCTCTTACAAAAAATTCACACACGGCGAAGCTGTTGCACTCGGGCTTGTAGGTGCATTTGAGTTGGCTTTTGCTAAAAATCTTATTTCTGCGGATTATCTGACAGAAGCAAAAGAACTTTTGAAACTTTATGAAATAGTGCCGAGATTTAATCAAAACCCCAAAAAAATCGCAAAAGCAACGGCTTATGATAAGAAGGTCAAAGATTCAAAAGTGAGATTTGTTCTTCCTGTTTCACGCGGAGAAGTTGAGATTTTTGACGATGTAACAGAAAAAGAAATCATAGCCGTAGTCAAAAAAGTAAGGGATTTTACCTCCGGCGGCAAAAAAGGCTGGAAATTTTTCGGATATTAATCTTATATATATTTGTAAAATTTCAACTTATATCAAATCTAATATGTATCGTTTTGTGAAATTTTATGAAAAAATAGGCAAATAAAAATCTTCACCGATTTTATTTCAGTATAGAAAAATTGGTGTTAAAAATGGAAACGACTCCCGTAACAAGCCCAAAACCGCAAAATACAAATATCCGCACATCTGTTTTTTACATAAACGATATGCATGCGCAGTATCCTAGAATGCCTCAAATCAAGCAAGAAGCAGATACTTTTGAGCTGACAAAAAATTCCAACCCCAATGTCGATACTTTTATCCTTTCAGGCGGTGACAGTTTTATCGGAGGAAATAAAACCAAAAATAAACTTGTTTCTCCGTTTTTAAACCTAACAAAAGTTGAATATTCCGCTCTAGGAAATCATGATGTAGATAAAATCGCCACCCTAGAAGACAATCTTTGCAATACCAATACAAAATTTATTGTCTCAAACCTCAATCACAAGGGTGAATCTCACCTTGATAAATACTTTAAAGACAAAATCGTAAGCTCGACGATTGTCGAAAAAAACGGTCATAAATACGGAATAGTCGGTGCTGCCCCCTTCAAGCTCAACAGGGCAAAACAACTTAAAGAAGACCACCTT
>JAEWLZ010000225.1 GCA_023457295.1 Cyanobacteria bacterium OH_PDB_112 | reverse complement strand
TAATAGATATTAATGAAATGAAAACTTTTTTGGCTTGTAAGCCTGATGATTTAGAAATAGTTTTAACAGGCAGAAACGCTCATCCTGAAATTATCGAGCTTGCACACCTTGTTTCGGAAATCCAACCCGTGAAACACTATTGGGATATTGGCGTCAAGGCAAGAGAAGGCATTGAGTATTAATTTACACTTCATAAACAGTATTAAAAGTTCTGTCACCTGCATCGCCAAGACCTGGAACAATATAACCTTTATCGTTAAGTTTTTCGTCAATCCAAGCAGTTACAAGCTGAACATCGGGGAAGTGGCTTTGAACATATGCCAAACCTTCCGGTGCGGATAAAAGACAGATAAAGCGAATATTTTCGTGAGGAATTCCCTTGTCGGCGTAAAGCCTTATGGCTTCTATTGCAGAACCGCCTGTTGCAAGCATAGGGTCTAAAATATAAACATATGTATTTTCAGGATTTTTAAATTTTTTTGGAAGTTTGTTGTAATACCATATTGGTTTTAAAGTTTCGTGGTCACGATATAAACCGATATGCTGAACTGTTGCATCAGGTAAAATATCGCTTGCAACTTGAGAAAATACTAAGCCTGCACGCAAAATCGGAGCTATTATGATTGATGCGTTCGGGTCGATTATTTTTCCTATGGTAGTTGCAAGAGGAGTTTCTATCATTGAGTCAACCGTCGGCAGATTATCTGTCGCACTAAAAAAAAGTACTTCGGCAAGACGTTTTGTGGCGTTTCTAAATAATTCGGGTGAAGTGTCTTTGTTTCTCATAACGGCAAGATTTTGTAGAGCTATCGGGTGCTCGCATACAGAAATATTATCAGCTTTTTTAAGTGTTTTATCCATTTAAAAATCCTCTTTCAATAAATTCTCAGTGTCTTTTCTTATATTTTCCACTTGTTCATGTTTTTTTTGTAACTCTTCTGAAGAAAATTTGGATTCTATCGAATAAATAATATTTTGCATAGAATTTAAAATATCATTTGCGTGTTCTATATCCTGATATACCTTGTCTTTGTCTATATATTTAAGATATTCTGTTCTCCAGTATAAATTTTGTACCATAGACTTATATTGAGCAGGAGAATATTTACTAATATTTTTACCGGCTTTGTCTATTATTTGTTGATTTGTGGTTGCTTGCGCTTTTATTTTTTCGGGATTTATATCAATGCTTGAAACATATTCGAGAGTTTTTTCCATTTTTCTATTAATTTCTGGTAGTTTTTTCTGAGCTTTTATTTTTGCTTTTGTTAAATCATTGCTCATGTCTTTGAGGTTATTTTCAGTTAAATTAAGTTTGGTTTGAAGTTCCACAAAATCTTGATGATCTTTTCCTCCCAACCCGGCATTTAATCCCAGATATAAATTGCTCATACCTTCAACTAGATTTTTTGAAAATGAATCAACATCCGCAAGAATATCGTTTAATTTTTTAGGGCGTGTTGTATAAGCCCCCGAAGGTTTATAAGGGTCTTTGCAAGTTGAAAGTTCAAGAGACCTAGATCCTCCGAGCCCTGTTTCTTCAATTTTTATTTCTGTACATCTTGGCATATCAAATTCATCTTTAGTAATAGCCAAATCTAATCGGACTTTATTGTCTTCGATTTTTATTTTTTTTACATAACCTATGTTATAGCCTGAAAAATTTACCGGAGAACCAACTATTATGCCGTTTATATCATAGAAATAAACGGCGTAAGTTTTTTTTACATCCAAATCAGGATGCAAAAGAGAGGAAACAAAAAGTACAGGCACAAAAAATAATACAGCCCATATTAAAATTTCAAAAATAGCAAAAAGTTTTTCTTTCATATCCTCTAGATTAATGTTTATTATTATACTTTCACTTATTATATAACTATGAAACAAAAATCTCAAAATATTAATATGTGGCAATTCAAAGATATTTTTATGGTGTTGTTTTTGATACTGGCATTTATGTTGTTTTATTTGGGTATAACGCAATTTTTTAATTTTGATTTAATGGGTATTTATTATTTGGTAATTTCACAAGTAATATTTTATATAATATCGTCTTTAGCAGTTTTTTATATAACTATTTTCAAAAGAAAGAATTCTTTAACTCAATTTTTTGGATTTGAAAATTTTTCAAAAAATTGGGCGGTAGGATTTATTGGCGGAGGTATTCTTGTTTTAGCTGCCACATTGATTGATTTGCTGACCGAAAAATTTTTGGGGATAAAATCATCTGATGTTTATCAAAATTTTGATTCAAAGATTCTTTTGGCTATGTCTTATATAGGGATATTTTTTGCGCCTTTCGCAGAAGAAATCTTTTTTAGAGGTTTTTTACAACCTGTTTTTGTCAAAAAATTTGGGGAAGTTATCGGAATCATTTGCATTTGCATACTTTTTGCTTTAGCCCATATACTTTATATAGAAAATCTTGCCGCTTTACTGGAGATTTTTACGGTTGGTGCTATTTTGTCTATAATTAAAGAAAAAACAGGTTCTTTAATTCCTTGTATAATTGCTCATTTTTTAAATAATTTGATTGCGATATGGGTTATATTTTTCACTTAAAAAATTATACTTTTTTCCGATGAAAAAAAGCTTTTATAGAGATATATTTATAGTACAACCTCTTTTGTATTAAAGAGGATTTCATACAGAGGTGTACTATCTCTAGCTTGGAAAACCCAATTGGCTAAGGGTTATAAGAGATAAGACACCTTTATTCTTATGTCTTATTTTAGAAAAGTTCTGCTGCTCCGCCGGCTTCATCTCCGGGTAAAACAGGAGCTTTTATTGTAACACCCATTTTAGTGAGTTCGTTTCTAGCTTTAGGGCCTAGAGCCGTGTCTCCGAAATTTTCCAGAATAGTTTGAAAACATTCAACAGCGTCATCTTTCATCTGTCGTTGTTCGCAAATAATTCCCAAGTTGTAATATAATGGCGCAAAAGTCGGATCAGGAGCTGTAAGCATTACATCATCAAGAGTCATTTTCATAGAAATTAACAACTCATTATCTTGGGGTGAAAATAGACCGTGAGCGTATATTTTTTTTCTTAATCTTTGTATATCTGTCGTAATTTGCGTAAGTTGTTCTTCTGTTACACCACCTTTTCCTTTTTTCTTGGAAGCGGCATCCGCATCATGTGAAGCAGATGAGGTAAAGAAAAACAAAACTATAATTACCAATGCAAATAACTTTTTCATACTATTTAAATCCTCTTTTCTAGTCTATAATGACAGCAGGTTTATAGACATCTACCATGTGGATTATTTTATAGGAACATTTTAGTATGAAAACGCTCTCAGAACAAATAAATTCGATGTTTATTTTGGGATACAAAGGACAAAGTCCTTCTGTCGATTTAGAAGCCCTTGTCAAAAAAGATTTGGGCGGGATTATATTTTTTGCCGAAAATATTTTAGACCGAGAACAGTTTAAAAATACTGTAAAATATATCAAAAACTTGCAACCCCATATTATTACATCAATTGATCAAGAAGGCGGTCGTATTGAAAGGACAAAAAATCTTCCTGATAAAATCGAATATATTCCGCCTCTTGAGTTGATAAAACTACCTGAAAATATGATAGAGCGTCATTATGAAATTTTGTCAGCGGAGCTTGTTGATTTTGGAATAAATATGAATTTTGCTCCTGTGTTGGATATTCATACCAACCCTGATAATCCTGTAATTAACAATAGGGCATTTGGGAAAAATGCTCAAGATGTAATAAAATACTCCAAAATAGCCAAAGATGTAATGCAAAAGTACGGTATAGCTACGGTTGGGAAGCATTTTTGCGGGCATGGTGAAGCAGGTGTGGACTCTCACTTGGATTTACCGTGTATTGATTTGCCTATGGAACAGCTTGAAAAGCATATTTTGCCTTTTAAAGCGGTTATTAATGAAGGTATAGAAGCTATTATGGTAGCACATGTGCATTTTACCGCTTTTGACAAAGATGTTGTTCCCGCATCATTATCAAAAAATGTTTTAGGTTATTTATTGAATGATTTAAATTTCAAAGGTCTTGTGATTTCAGATGATATGGTGATGGGAGGGGTAACAAAATTCTGTTCCCCGCTTGAGGCTTGCATTAGGGGCATTAAAGCCGGGATAGATATGTTTATTTTTAGAGATACTACAAAAGAAGTTATGGAACTTTTGCAAAATCTTGCAACAGAAGCAAATAAAGATGAAGAACTTTTGCAGTGTATTTTGCGCTCATCATCTAAAGTTGAAAATTTTAAATCGAAAAATAGTTTAGCCAAAAGTGATTTTGACCGTGCAATTGCCCTTAAGGATATTATTGAAATGAAAAATTATCTTTTGGCGCAATAAAAAAGTCTATGCTTTTATCCGATAGAATTTGTTTTTGCCCCGTTCATAATATAGATGTCTGGGTGGGGAAAGGAATTTTATTATGGTCAAAGTATGGAAAGAATTTATAAAAGAAGTAAATAATTGGGATAAAAAAGTTGATTTCACAAATCCTTTCAGTCCTGAGAATTATGAACAAAAAAAATATACTAATTTTCATGATTACTACTACCCCGAAAATGAACATATTATTGTTTGGGTAGAGGATGACTAAACAATGTGCTAAGCCTGCTATTGCAGGTTATGCAACAGGCAGGGAAGCTTTGATTAAAATCATAGCTTTTCTGTCGTTTTTTTGTTGAAGAAAATTATTTTTTCCATATTTGGCGAAAAAGCTATTTTATCGCCAGACTCAACATGTATATCAGAAGCGAGTTTTGCGATAATTTTTGCATCGTTAAACTTAAAATGAACAAGTTTCTCGCTGCCAAGCATTTCTACAAGGTCAATTTCAGCTTTTATCTGACCATGTTTGTCCAAAACTAAATCCTCCGGACGTACGCCTAAAACAGCATCTTGATCATGGAATTTAGTTTTAACCTGGAATTCTCCTGAAATAAATTTCCCGTCTTTTATAATTCCATCAATAAAATTCATGCTGGGTGAGCCGATAAATCCTGCAACAAAAATATTTGCGGGTGAGTTGTAAATTTCATCAGCACTTCCTAATTGTTGTAATTTTCCTTGATGCAAAACAGCTATTCTGTCACCCATTGTCATAGCTTCAACTTGATCATGGGTTACATATACAAAAGTTGTATCAAGTTTTTTGTGAAGTTTTTTTATTTCAAAACGAGTCCCTGAACGAAGCTTTGCGTCGAGATTTGATAGAGGTTCATCCATCAAAAATACTTTAGGGTTGCGAACAATAGCTCGTCCTAAAGCAACTCTCTGGCGTTGTCCGCCTGATAATTGAGAAGGTTTACGCTGTAAAAGGTCTGTAAGCCCTAAAATTTCTGCGGCTTCTTTGACTTTTTCATCAATAGTTTTTTTATCAACTTTACGCATTTTTAATGCGAAAGCCATATTTTCGTATACAGTCATATGCGGGTAAAGCGCATAATTTTGGAAAACCATTGCAATATCACGATCTTTAGGATGAAGATTTGTCACATCTTTATCACCTATAAAAACCTTACCTTCAGTTACTGATTCAAGTCCGGCGATTATACGCAAAAGAGTTGATTTTCCGCAGCCTGAAGGTCCGACTAAAACCAAAAATTCTTTGTCTTGAATTTCTATATCAACACCTTTTATAATTTCATTTTTATCGTAAGATTTTTTAATTTTTTCTAAAAAAACTCTACTCATTAGTTTGCTTATCCTGTTCCTCTTCTCGTTTTACCGGAATTATAAAAGTAAATTTTGAGCCTTTTGATACTTCACTTTCAACCCAAATTATACCGCCTAAAACATCAATGATTTTTTTTGTTATTGCAAGACTTAGACCTGTTCCTGAAGCTTCTCCGATTACTTTCCTTGTTTTTTCAACAAGGCTGTATTCATCAAAAATTAAATTTAAATTCTCTTCTTTAATTCCAACTCCAGTATCAGAAACCCTTACCATAAGATAAGCTGTTGGAAGTTCTTTAGGAGGTATAAAATACCCTTGCAAACGCGCATAAGTTAAATCCGGGTTAGAAACAGCAACTTCTACACATCCTGACGATGTGAATTTTGATGCATTATCAATCAAAATAGTCAAAATTCGTCTTAAAAGTACTTCGTCAGTATAAACTTTCCTTTTTTCAAGGTCAGTAAATTTTATTTTAAATTCAATTTCTTTTTTATCAAAAACAGGTTTAAAAGCTTGAGTTACAAGATTTACAACGTTGGTAACGTCAAAAACTCTTTTTTCGATAGGCATTTTATTTCCGTCAAGCTTGGTTATATCTATAACCGCTTCCATTATTTTATGAAGAGAAACAGCATTTTTGGCGATAATATTAAGATATTTTTCTTGTTTTTCTGTCATTTCTCCGCCCACACCTTCTAAAAGTGCTTGAGAAAAACCTATAATAGAGTTCATTGGTTTTTCAAATTCTTGAGAAATATCTGAAATAAATGCGTTTCTTTTTTCATTTTTTTCTTGATTATCTTTATATTCAGCTATTACATTTGCAATTATTGCATGCGTTTCTGTTATGTCTCGCGCGCAAATCATAACCTGTTGTTTTGCTTCAACGTCATAAGCAGTAACTTCAAGTACCAAATCCAATCCCGACTTGGTTTTTGTATTTACGGTGTTTTTTTTGTTATGAATCATTGAATTGTAAAAAACTTCAGCACCTTGTTCAAAAAGTTGTGTAACAGGCATCCCTTTTACTTCTCTAGAAGTAAAACCCAATAATCTTTCGGCGGCTTTATTGCAAAAAAGTAATTTGCGTTCATAGCTCATCGCAAATATAGGATCAGGCAGAATGTCCAAAAGTTCATCTTTGTTATTAAATAGAAATTTCATTATGATTACCTGTTGTTAACTATTTGCTTTATTGTATCAAAAAATTTAACTATTGGTCAAAATCATTTTCTACAAAGATTCAATGCCAAATTATAAACTTCTTTTTTTGATGCGCCGAAAAGTGTTGAAATTATTTTGCTAATATCATTTATGCTATAACCTTGTTCGTTTAATTTTAAAATTTGTTCTTCAAGATTTATTTCGTTTTCTGACTGTTCAGAAGCTATTATCGCCAAAACAATCTCGCCTTTGGGCGGATTTTGTTTGTAATATGATAAAATTTCAGATATTGCGCCTTGCTTTATTTCTTCATAAAGTTTTGTAAGTTCTCTGCCAACAGCAACTTGAGCATCAGGCATAATTTCCTTTAGTGTTTCAAGGGTTTTTAAAAGTCTGTTTGGGGACTCGTAAAAAACTGTTGTAAGATTTTTGTATTTTCTTAAAATAGTTTCTTTTTCGGATTGTTTCTTGGGAGCGAAGCCTAAAAATAAAAATTGTCCGCAAGGATTAAAAACGCCGCTCATAAAAGTCGTTAAGGCGCTTGCTCCTGCAAGCGGTATTATTTTTATTTTGTTTTCAATAGCGCATTTGAGTAATTCTGCGCCGGGGTCGCTTATTATAGGTGTTCCGGCATCAGATATAAGAGCTATATTTTTTCCTTCAATTAAAAGAGAAATGATGTTTTGAGCGGACTGTTTTTCATTAAATTTATGATAACTTATAGTTTTGGCGGAAATAGAATAATGATTCAAAAGTTTTTGAGATGTTCTAGTATCTTCGCATAAAACCAAATCCACTTTGTTCAAAAGCTCAATTGCTCTGAAAGTTATATCTTTAAGATTTCCGATAGGAGTCGGACAAATATATAAAATCCCTTTATTTTTCATTCAAAAAACTCCTGATAATATATCCTGCCATTATATAACCCGCAACAGGAGGGACAAAAGAAACACTTGCGGGGGTTATCTTTTGGTATTCTATTTCTCCTACTTTTTCAAGGTTTTTCATTTTTTTTACTTTCGCGGGTGTTTCATCTGAAACAACAAATGGAATCCCCTCGGTTATATCGAGTTTGTTTAATTGGTAAATTATATTTTTTGAAAAGTTACATTTTTTTGCGTTTATATCTTTCAAATCAGATATTTTTAAGGCTTCGGGAATGATTCTGTTTCCTGCACCCATAGAAC
>JAEWLZ010000224.1 GCA_023457295.1 Cyanobacteria bacterium OH_PDB_112 | reverse complement strand
ATAGCTAATACTATTGTTTTCCCTGCGCTAGACGGACTTGCCACCGACAAAATGCCATTTTACGGCATTTTAACTTTTAAAATGAAGCTATATACTAACGGGCAAATCGAGCTTACAGAACTTGATTCTGATATCGGAAACATAGAAACTCAGACTATTTTGCCTTTGATAAAAGAAGATATGGCAAGGGTTTATTATTATTGCGCAATAGGAACTTTAAACGAAGAATACCAAAGCATTGAATTTGAAAATATTTCAGCAGCAAGTATTATGCTGACTCAAGGTCCTTATCCTGCGGATTTTGAAAAAGGAAATGCTATCGAAATAGAAGATGGAATGGAAGAAGATGATGATTTGCTAATTTTTTACAATAAAGTAACTCAAAATCGATATTTGGAAAAAACTGTCGATGGAGGTCAAGTACTTTCTTTGACGGCACTTGGCTCAACTCTTTCTTCATCTGTCGAAAAACTCTATGATGCTGCAAATGCTATAAATTTTGACGGCAAAAAATACAGACACGATATAGGACAAAGTAAATTCATTAGGAAATAAAAATGACTATCAAAACAAAAGCAGTAATTTTAGCGGCCGGAAAAGGAACTCGAATGAAATCTGAGCTTCCGAAAGTTCTTCATAAAATTCAGGGATTATCTTTAATTGAACGGGTAATAAATGAAACTTTAAAAGTAAAAGATATCGAAGGGTCTGTCATTATCACAGGTCATAAATCAGAGTTGGTGGATGAAGTAATTGAAAAAAATTATTGCCACTGTACAGTGAGTACAGTAATTCAATCTCCTCAACTAGGAACAGGTCATGCTGTATCTATGGCAATTCCGGAATTATCAGGCTTTGAAGGAAATATTCTTATTCTTTGCGGAGATACACCTCTTTTGACTGCCGAAACACTTGATGCGCTTTGTGATTTCCATAATAACCAAAAGTCAGATTTGACAGTACTTTCAACTATTTTTGAAAATCCTACAAATTATGGACGCATAATTAAAAACAACGGCAAACTTGAAAAAATAGTTGAAGAAAAAGACGCAACAACAGAGCAAAAACTTGTAAAAGAAGTAAATACGGGTGTTTATTGTTTGAATTGGCAAAAAATATTACCTGCTTTTTCTACTTTAAAATCCAATAACAGCCAAAATGAATATTATTTGACAGACATCGTTGAATGGGCTGTACAAAAAGGTCTTAATACTAATGCTTTCATTTTGGAAGATAACACTCAAAGCTTCGGCATAAACTCAAAAGAGCATCTTATGCAAGCAACCAAAATGCTTAATGATAAAACCATCAAAAAACTTTTGGACAATGGCGTAAGTATTTATTCATCTGAAACAACTTTTATTTCTCCGGAAACTTCAATCGAAGCGGATACGATTATTTATCCAAATGTCTGTATAGAAGGCGAAAATTCTCTCGGCAGAAATAATATAATCGGTCCAAATACCTTCATTGAAGGAAATGTAGAAACAGGTGAAAATGTAAAAATAATCCAGTCAAAAATTTCAAACGTCGAAATAGCTTCAGATTCTTGTATAGGACCTTTTGCTCACATAAGAGACAATGCAAAAATAGGTAAAAATGTACGAATAGGCAATTTTGTCGAGATTAAAAAATCTAAAATATCTTCAAATACTAACGCAGCGCATCTAAGCTACATAGGAGATGCTGAACTCGGTGAAAACGTAAACATAGGCGCAGGAACAATAACTGCAAATTATAACGCCATAACAAAAGAAAAAAATAAAACCATTTTAAATGACGGTGTAAAAACAGGTTCTAACAGCGTTTTGGTTGCTCCTGTCGAGATAGGAAAAAACTCAACTATCGCAGCAGGTTCTGTTATAACCAAAGATGTTCCCGAAAATTCTCTTGCGATATCAAGAGCCAAACAAGAAAATTTTATCGGATGGGTTAATAGACAACTTCAAAAAATCAAAGGAGAATAAAATTGACACAGGAGCTTACGTTAATGGAATTACAAGATGAAATAAAACATACGCACTCGATTAAGCTTTTCACGGGACGCGCAAATGCCGATTTGGCTTACGAAATAGCTGAATACCTCGGAACTACTCTTGGACCAATGGTTGTCAAAAATTTTTCTGATGGGGAGATTTTTGTCAAAATTCAAGACAGTATTCGTGGTGATGATGTTTTTATCGTCCAATCTTTAAGCAATCCTGTTAATGAAAATTTAATGGAACTTCTTATCATTATTGATGCTTTCAAACGTGCAAGTGCTAAAACAATAACCGCCGTAATCCCTTACTACGGTTATGCAAGACAGGATAGAAAAGCTTCAGGACGCGAAGCTATTACAGCTAAACTTGTTGCCGACTTAATCACAACAGCAGGCGCTGATAGGGTTCTTGCTATGGATTTGCACACAGGACAAATTCAAGGCTTTTTCAATATTCTTGTAGATCATATTTATTCAACTCCTGTTTTGCTTAAATATATCAAAAGCAAAGGCTTCTCAAATGAAAATATCGTTGCGGTAAGCCCTGATGCCGGAGGAACAAACAGAACAAGACATTTTGCAAAACAGCTAAAGTGTTCTCTTGCAATAATCGACAAAAGAAGAGAAGAACATAATCAGGCAAAAGTCGATAATCTTATCGGCGATGTAAAAGGAAAAATCGCAATTATGTTTGATGACCTTATCGATACAGCAGGAACAATAGTCGCAGGGGCAGAACTTTTGAAAAAAGAAGGCGCTACACAAATATATGTATGTGCCACTCACCCTATTTTCAGTGGTCCCGCACTTCAAAGACTTCAAGACTCTTGCGTTGATGAAGTAATAGTAACAAATACAATTCCTCTTGATAAAAATATTTTACCGTCAAAAATCACTCAATTAAGCATCGCTCCTCTTTTGGGCGAAGCTATTTCAAGAATCCATGATGATGAATCGGTAAGTTCTTTATTCGGATTTGAAAAAAGCATGCAATAAATATAAAAAAGGCGGAAAATAAAATTTCCGCCTTTTTTGATTTATTAAAACTTCTTAGGTTGCACCTATAAGTGTCAAAATCAATGCCGAAGACTGATTTGCCTGTTGCAAAAGCGATACCGAGGTTTGTTGCAATATTTGAGCCTTAGTAAGTTTCGCTGTATCTGAAGCAATATCCGCATCACGAATAAGAGAATTTGCTGCCTGCAAGTTTTCACTTCTTGCATCGAGTCTTGAAATATTATTATTCAGTCTTGTATTGAAACCACCGACTAATGATATTCGTTGGTTAATTGTATTATAAGCATTATCAACAAAAGACTGTGCGGCATTTGCATTTAACACGGTATCTACCGCCGTAGCGGCAATATTTAAAGCTCCTGCTGCTGTTCCACAATTAGCAAGAGAAGATGAAATATCTATTTTGTCACTTGCATTATTATTTATGTCCACCTGCAAAACAATACTGTTAGCGGCAACATTTGAACCATCAAGAAGTTTTATGCCCGAATAATTTGACGTTGATGCAATACGCTGTATCTCAGTCAACAATTGCTGATAGGTAGAATTCATTGCGGCTCTTTCAGGGTCTGTTGTTGTTCCCGTTTGAGCTTGAATTATAAGATTTTTCATTGTAGTCAAGTTTGACTTAATTGTCTTTAAATCGTTTTCCGCAGTCTGCAAAAGACTTACACCTGTTTGAGAATTACTCTTTGCGACCGCCATTGAACTTATTTGTCGTTCATAATTAAGTGATATCGCCATTCCGCCCGGGTCATCACTGGCCCTGTTAACCTTAAGGCTACTGGACAAATGTTCCATATACATTGTCATGTCATTGGTAACATTCGCCAAATTTCTTTGCACCAACAAAGAGGCAATGTTCGTATTGATAACAAAGCCGTTGCTATACGACGAATTTAGCATACTTCTACTCCTTTAGACTGTACTCTATCCATAAATTTTATACACATTTTTTAGGACACTATATCCCGTATGTGTAATATACCACTTTATCTCAATTTTTATACCCAACTTTGGTTCGAATTTTTCAAACTTTAGTTGGAATTTTCAAAAATTTCCTCAAACTTTTTATTGAAAAAAATAGCTAAAAGTTGTATACTCACTGACTTTGACACCATGTAAAAAAAATCCTGTTTTTAGAACAAAAATGCTTATTTTTTTATAAAAATCCGTTACATTTTGTAATAAAACAAAAAAAAGACGGTCATTGACCGTCTTTTTTTTAAAATTATTTGTTTATCGAACTAAACTTCGACATATTCTTTCAGTCTGCGACTTCTGTTAGGGTGACGAAGCTTGCGAAGAGCTTTTGCCTCGATTTGCCTGATACGCTCTCTTGTAACACCGAACAATTGTCCTACTTCTTCAAGAGTTCTTTGACGACCATCATCCATACCGAAACGAAGTCTTAAAACATCACGCTCACGTGGAGAAAGACTGCTCAAAACTTCAGCGAGATCTTCTCTTAAAAGCTCGTGAGCAACTGTTTTCACAGGAGCATCTGCTTCTCTGTCTTCGATAAAATCACCCAATCTTGAATCTTCTTCTTTTCCGATAGGAGTTTCCAAAGAAAGTGGTTCTTGTGCGACTTTGATGATTTCGCGAAGTTTGTTGATAGTAATACCCATAGCTTTTGCAAGCTCATCTTCAGATGGTTTACGACTCAAGTCCTGAGCAAGTTTACGGGTAACTTTCTTAAGTTTGTTGATAGTTTCCACCATGTGAACAGGAATACGAATTGTTCTTGCTTGATCAGCAATAGCACGAGTTATAGCCTGTCTAATCCACCAAGTTGCATAAGTTGAAAACTTATAGCCTCTTTCGTGGTCAAATTTTTCAGCAGCACGGATAAGTCCCAAATTGCCTTCTTGAATAAGGTCAAGAAACAACATTCCGCGTCCGACATATTTTTTTGCGATACTTACAACCAAACGTAAATTTGCCTGAACAAGTTTTCTTTTAGCAATTATGCCTACTTGACCGCCTTTTACGATTTTACGAGCCAAATCAATTTCTTCATCCGCTGTCAAAAGCTGTATACGACCAATTTCACGAAGATACATTCTGACAGGATCATCTATTGAAACACCTTTTGGAGCTTTCAAATCAATCTCATCTTCTGTTTCTTCATCATCCATTTTTATAAAAATTTCTTCATGTTCAACAGCTGCCATACCGCCGGTCATGGCAGGATTATCAAAAATAGCTTCGATATCACCTGTACCACCTACCAAATCAGTATAATCATCCGACTCTTGAGAGGCATAACCTTCGTTTTTATTGAGCATACCTATCAATGCGTCTTCACTGTTTTTAGATTTTTTGCTCATGAATTTCTCCTAATTTTAATCTAGTAACTTGTTTAAGTTTGTCGCGTACTTCATATTGTATCTGAAGAGAACTCATTTCGTCGCTATTTGCTTCGTAATATCGACTTTTTAGTTCATTTTGGGCTAACTTTGACCTTTGTTTTTTAATAAAGCTGATTGTTTCTTCAACATATTGCTTTAATAAAGAAGGACTCAGGTCTTTTATTTCGTTCGAATACCCCATGATTTCTATTATTTTCTCTTGAGCCTGTACTTGCCCCACAAAGTGGTTAATTATCTGCTCCTGTAACTCTTCGGGATTTTCTGCTTTTAAAGAGATTTCTTTAAGTGAATTCTTTATTGATAAAATCGGTTCTTCTGTAAATTCTACCTCATCAATTAAATTATTCAAAGTTGTAAAGTTAATCATCTCTTCTCCTATAAAATAAACGCTCAATAATTTTTTTTGCGCTTTTTCGAGCTTATTTGAAGATTTTGTTACAATTGAGTTATTTTTTTGCTCTGAAATTTTAACTTCCGGACGGTAAGAATCAAGTTCTGACTTGATTGCAAGCTGCGATACATCCAAAAGCTTCGCAACGGACTTTATGTATTCTGTTTGAATAATTTTATTGTTTATCTCAGATAACAACTTAACAACTTCCTTGATTTTTTTTGCTTTTTCTTGAGGAGACAAATTTTCGTCCCCTTTTTTTATTATGCTATCAATTTCAAAATCTATCAAAAGAGGAGCATCTTCCACTAATTTAATATAAGCTTCAGCTCCATTAGCTTTAATAAATTCATCAGGGTCTTTACCTTGAGGAGCTTTAACTACTCTTATTTCGCAAGAAAAATCACCATTCCGTGAAAAACTTTCATCATGCTGTTTTATTTCTCCAAGACCTTCAAAAGCTTCTTTTACAACTTCCGCTCCACGTTGTGTAGCAAGTTTTCCTGCCTTATCAGAATCAAAAGCAAGGTAAATTTTGCGTTCATTCATAAACCTCGAAACATTTTTCAAATGTCCTTGCGTTAATGATGTCCCGCTTGTTGCAACGACATTTTTTATTCCATGGCTTTGCGCCGAAATCACATCAAAATATCCTTCCATAATAATTACGGCATCATTTTCGCGAATAGCTTCTTTGGCTTTATTCAATCCAAACATGACTTTGCTTTTGTTATACAAAATTGTATCCGGAGAATTGAGGTACTTCGGATTTTGCCCTTCATCAAGAGCTCTTGCGCCAAAACCCACAATATCACCATTATCATCCATAATAGGTATCATAAGCCTGTTGCGAAAACGGTCAATAAACCCTTCTCCGTTACTTCTTGCAGAAATAAGACCTGCCTGTTCCAAAATTTTATCGGTAAAATTATGTTCTTTTTTTAGATAATTCATAAGCTCATAAGGCTGATTTGGCGAAAAACCAATAATATACTCGTCAATGACAGCATCTGTTATATCTCTGCCCGAAAGATAATCTCGAACTTTTTTAGCCTGAGGATTTGTTTTTAAAGCCTTGTTGAAAAACTCGGCTGAGAGTTTATTTGCCTTAAGAAGTTGTTGTTTAAGTTCTGCACTGTTACCTTTACCTCCCTTAAACTGCGGCAGTTCTATTCCGAATTTTTGAGCCAAATCAGAAATAACTTCTGCAAATCCCTGATTATTTATTTTCATCAAAAACGCGATTGCATCACCCGCCGCTCCACATCCAAAGCACTTGAAAATCTGTTTTTGCGGATTTACTGAAAAAGACGGCGTTTTTTCCTTGTGAAAAGGGCAAAGCCCTTGATAGTTGCGCCCTGCTTTTTTTAAAATCACATACTCAGAAATAACCTGAACAATATCAAGCTTATCTTTAATTCGTGCTATTGCCTCTGTATACTGAGCTTCAGCGTTCATTAAAGCACCCCGTTTTGTTTTGCGATATTAATAAAACTGCTGTCATCAATACTTACTGTCATTGGTCTTGGAAGGAATAATTTGCGATATTTTTTTACGGCGTATCTGTCAGTCATGCCTGCTATATAGTCTTTGACCACCAATTCTGCTTTTTTCTTATCAATGCCGGAATTCATTTCCAAAAGCAAATCAGTATAATACTTAAAAAGCTCTTTTATTATTCGCTTAATTTTATTCTCTTCTTCTTTTGCCTCAGAATCAAAATAAACATTATCAAACATCCATTTACGAAGTTTCAGCATAATAACTTCGCAATCATGCCCCATTGAAATTTCAGGTTTTTCATAACTGCTAACAACAATGCTTTCTACCATAGTATTCACCATTTGCCCGCGATTTGAACCCAAATAATCAATTATATCTTTCGGAATATCAGAAAGACTGATAATTCCTGCACGAATAGCATCATCAAGGTCATGGTTAAGATAAGCTATTTTATCAGAAAGTTTTACAAGCTGCCCTTCTGGGGTAAACGCCTTGGAATTACCCATGGAATGATTCAAAATTCCGTCTAAAGTTTCTCTTGTTAAATTCAGGGGTTCTATTTCTTTAACAACTCTCACACTTTGCTCGCTATGACGAAAACCTCCTTCAATAAGCTCATCTAAAGCCGCTTCGCCACTATGCCCAAAAGGTGTATGTCCCAGGTCATGCCCTAAAGCAATCGCTTCAGTCAAATCTTCATTAAGCCTCAAAAGCCTTGCCATAGTGCGAGAAATCTGAGCTACTTCAAGAGTATGCGTCAAACGAGTACGATAATGATCATCTTCAGGAGAAAAAAAGACTTGAGTCTTGTGT
>JAEWLZ010000223.1 GCA_023457295.1 Cyanobacteria bacterium OH_PDB_112 | reverse complement strand
GCACCGAGGAGCGCATGCGCCTGACCCGGGACGGCAAGGGACTGTACCTGCATTGCCTGCCCGCCGATATCAGCGGCGTGAGCTGCAAGGAGGGCGAGGTGGCCGCCAGCGTGTTTGACCGCTACCGCGACCCGCTCTACCTGGAGGCCTCGTTCAAGCCCTACATCATCGCCGCGATGATTTTCCTGGCCAAGGTGAAAAACCCCGTTGAGGTGCTGCGCGCCATGGGTGGCCAGAGCCGCCGCCTCTACGAATAACCGGCAGAGGTGTAAATATGCTGCACAAAGGCAAACGCCTTGTGATCGCCTTGGGCGGAAACGCCTTGGGCAAAACCCTGCCCGAGCAGATGGCGGCGGTCAAGCTGACCGCCAAGGCCATCGCCGATCTGGTGGAGGACGGGCATGAAATCATCCTCTCCCATGGCAATGGGCCGCAGGTGGGGATGCTGCAAATTGCGATGACCGAATACGCGGCGCGCTATCAGGAGCCGCCCGCGCCGCTTTCGGTGTGCGTGGCGATGAGCCAAGGCTACATCGGTTACGATCTGCAAAACGCCCTGCGCGAAGAGCTGATTGACCGGGGTATCCACAAGGCAGTGTCCACCGTGCTCACGCAGGTGCGCGTCGACCCGGACGACCCTGCGTTTGGCAGACCCACCAAGCCCATCGGCGCCTTCATGACGCGTGAAGAAGCGCAGGAGAAGGTGGCCGAAAAGGGCTGGACCGTGGTGGAGGATGCCGGGCGTGGGTACCGCCGCGTGGTTGCCTCGCCCAAGCCCGTGGAAATTGTGGAGATTGAAACCGTGCACGCCCTGCTGGATGCGGGGCAGATTGTGGTGGCTGCCGGCGGCGGCGGCATCCCCGTGGTGGCGCAGGGGCACCACCTCAGCGGCATCGGTGCCGTGATTGATAAGGACTTGGCCAGCGCCCTGATGGCCGACACGCTCAACGCCGATACGCTGATGATCCTCACGGCGGTGGAGCAGGTAGCCATTGGCTTTGGCACCCCGCAACAGCAGTGGCTGAGCGATTTGCCCTGGCAGCAGGCGCAGGCGTACCTCGCGCAGGGGCAGTTCGCGGAAGGTTCCATGAAACCCAAGGTGGAGGCGGCGGTGGGTTTTGTGCGCGCCCGCGAAGGCCGCACAGCGCTGATTACGGCGCTTTCCCGCGCGCGGGATGGCGTGCGCGGCCTCACCGGCACCCGCATCCATTAACCCACGCCGGGCGGCGGCCGCAAACGGCTCCGCCCGGCCTGTTCCTATCCGGCGGGCGCAAAGCCCGGAAAGGGAGGCACATATGGCTATTGGCTGCGTAGTGCTGGCATCGGGGGAAAGCGTGCGCTTTGGCGCCAACAAGCTGCTTACAGAATTCGGCGGCAAGCCCATGCTTGCCCATCTGTTTGCGGCACTGCCGCCGGAGCTGAGCACGGTGGTAGTGACCCGAAGCGAAGGGGTGCAGGCGCTGGCGCAGGCGCATGGGCTGCGTTGCATGTTGCACAGCCTGCCGGAGGTGCGCGATACCATCCGCCTGGGGCTCACGGCGCTTGGCGATACGCAGGGCTGCCTGTTTTGCGTGGGGGATCAGCCCCTGCTGACGCGGGGCACGGTGGAGCGCGTGATGGCGCTGTATGCGCAACATCCGGGCAGCATCGTGCGCGCGGCTTTTGCCGGGCGCGAAGGGAATCCGGTGCTGTTTCCGCCGGAGTTGTACCCGGAGCTTTTGCAGCTGGCGCCCGGCGAATCCGGGGTGACGGTGATCCGCTGCCACGCCGCGCAGGTGCGCACGGTGGAGGCCGCTTTTGCCCAGGAGCTGACCGACGCGGACACGCCGGATACGCTGCTTGCGCTGGAGGCTTTTTTGCACAACCCATAATGAGGAGGAAGAGCCATGCTGTTGATGGGCAATGGGCACGTGATCACGCGCGACCCGCAAAACCCCTGGCTGGAGGAAGGCTGCATCGCCATGGATGGCGGCGAAATTGTGGCGCTTGGGGATACCGCCGCGCTGCGCGCGCGCTACCCTGAGGCGCGCTTTGTAGATGCGCGGGGCGGGGTTATCATGCCGGGGCTCATCAACGCGCATGGGCATATTTACTCGGCTTTCGCGCGCGGCATGAGCATCCGCGGCTACAACCCCAAGGGCTTTTTGGACATTCTGGATGGCCTGTGGTGGACGCTGGACCGCCACCTGCACAATGGCGATACACGGCTCAGCGCTGATGCCACGATGATCGACTGCATCGAAAATGGCGTGACCACGATGTTTGACCATCACGCCAGCTACGGCGAGATTGGGGGCAGCCTGTTCGCCATCGCCCAGAGCGCCCGCGAATACGGCGTGCGCGCCAACCTGTGCTATGAGGTGAGCGACCGTGACGGCGCCGAGAAGATGCGCGCGGGCGTGCGCGAAAACGTGGCCTTTTTGCGCCACGCAGCACAGCAGCAGGATGGGATGCTGGCAGGGCTGTTTGGCCTGCATGCGCAGTTTACCTTGGCCGATGACACGCTGACCTATTGCCGCGAGCAGGCGCCGGAGGGCGCGGGTTTTCACGTGCACGTGGCCGAAGGCATTGAAGATGTGCACGCATGCCTGCGCGAGCACGGCAAGCACCCCGCCCAGCGGCTGTTTGACTTTGGTATGCTTGGCGAGAACACGATCTGCGGCCACTGCACCCACGTGACCGAGGCGGAGATCGAGCTGCTGCTGGCCACAGGCACCAACGTGGCGCACAACCCGGAAAGCAACATGGGCAACGCCATCGGCTGCCCGCCGACCATCCGGATGCTGCATCAGGGCGTGTGCGTGGGGCTGGGCACGGATGGCTACACCAACGATATGCTGGAGAGCCTGAAGGTGGCCAAGCTGCTTCACCAGCATCACCTGCACGATGCCACCACCGCCTGGGCGGAGGCGCCACAGATGCTGTTTGAGAACAA
>JAEWLZ010000222.1 GCA_023457295.1 Cyanobacteria bacterium OH_PDB_112 | reverse complement strand
AAATAGGCTTGGTAGAGAACGAGGGCATAATAACCCAACTTGCGATTGCCATATTTTAATGCAAGATTTATTACCTAAAAATAAAAAGTAATTGATATAAATAATAAAAAAATTAAGCTATAATTAATTTTATGAATGTAATTTTAAAATCTTTCTCAATAAGTGTTTTAAAAATTTTATACGGAATTTTTTGTACAATATGCTCCTTATTTGTTGCTTATAATATATTTATTGTTATTGCACATTCTTTTTTTTCTGATAATGGCTTTGATTTTCAAATTATATTTTTTATACTTTTATCCGTAGCTTTAATTATCAGTTTTTGGGCTTTAATCTTTGTGAAAATAAAACCAACTAGAAAGATTTTAATTTTTTTATTGTTGCTAATCATACAATTAGGTTATTTGCAACTATCAATGCTTTTACCCTCTGTTAAAAAAATAAATGATATGGGATTTTTTATAGATACCGGAATTTGTGCAGAAGGAATAAAGCTTAAAGATGGCGTAATGTCAAAAGAATATTGCCTAAAACATGGATTAACTTGGGATGAACGTAATAGAAGCTGTGATATGTGTTCAAAGAGAAATACCGCAGACAAATAAAAGCAAACCCATAGCTTCTGACGCTTTATCTTATACCAACTATCTCTTCAAGTCATAACTCTGGAGATATAAGCTATATAAAAAAAATAGACCATTTAAAATGGTCTATCTCATAGAACTGCACCTAGTTGATGAAATCCTAACTAATTATTATGAAAATATTTTGGAATTCAAACCGCTTATGCCGACTTTGAAGCAAATTATAAATGTTATTTAGACCCAACTTCTTGCGGAATAAATTCTGTATAAACATCTTTAAGATATTTTAGTTCTGATGGCTCACTTTGCATTGTGTAATCTAAGCGTTCCCTTAAATCTCTTAGGTTTCCTTCTTGTAACTCAATAAAATGATTCCATTCATATATGTATACTTCGTAATTTTCTTTTTCACCATTATCAGTAGAGCCATCTGAAACCATTCCTTTAACTTTGTTTTGATTACATAAACCTTGTAGTTCATTGCTAATTTCCCCAACAACTAAAATAAATTTCCATTTGGTTTTATCTTTTGAAAAACTACTATGTTTAGCTACAGCTTTGGCATAATCAAAAATTTGAAAATATTCACTTCTCTTTGCTTTTACTGTTGGACGTTTTAATTCTACAAATAAATGTTCACTCATCCCCTCATAACCTTTGGGAACAATATTCCACAAACATAGGTCAGGGATTAAGTTTAAATCTTTATCGGGATTATCTTGCATTTCTGGCATTAATTCATCTCTTCCTAATATCGAGATATAACTTTTTAGAACGGTTTTTAAACTTTTATCTGATTCTCCTGGTTTATATTGTTCTCCAAATATCCAAGTATTTTGTTCTATTATTTTATGTAATTGGGAACGTTCTTTTATTTTTGAGTTTATATCTCCATATACCAACTCTCTTAGTTCTTGTATAAAATCCCAACGATTTATTATATTGCGAGTAGTACAAATCATATTGGGCAAAGTAACTTTAGTTAGTAATTCATCAAATTGCGATAATTCATCTTTTTTTAAAGTACAAACTTCTTTTAATATATTTGATAATTCTTTTGCTTTATCACCCATGTTTTGACTTATCAATGAAAATAATAATTTTTTACTTGCTGAACTTTGATTTTCGAATCTAGGTACAGACTCGTTTATTTTTACCGCAATAACATCAAAAAGCTCTCGTTCTGCCTCTTCTACTTTATCTTTTGGCTTTTCTTTATATGGGTATATGTTTTCTTTTTTTAATGATTCAATAAAAATTCTGCGTCTATTTCTTTTTTCTTCATCTATAAAGTTTCTTAAAAATTTTTCTGCTTCATTTTTAATTTTTAATACATCTTCATTCAAAGTGCTTAATGTTCCCTTTTTATGGATATTAGAAATAAAATCAGACATTACATATACCGACAATAACCTATCAGTTTGTACGCCTATGTTATCTTGATAAAAAGTTGCACCTGCTTCGTTGCAGAAATTTAATTTTTTCCCAACTTTGGCTTTCTTTGTTTTATCTGATTTATTCCATTCTATAATTTTAAATTCAAATTTATAATCTTTACCTTCAAAGTTTAAGAAAGAAAAATAAGGTTCACTAGGATATTTCAATTTTATATGAGATTCAAAATCTAATGTCTTGCTATTTATTGAAACATTAAAATTAGGATATGTTGAATGATATACAACAAACATTTCTTCCAATGCACTTATATTAATATCATCAAATAATGATAATGTATTACTTGAATTTTTAATTTCTATAAAAACTCCTGTTGCTTGTGATTGGTCTTCACATATTTTTAATTCACTTAATCCATAATTAACTAAGTCATTTTTATTTAAGGTTATTTCAAATTTTTTCTTTATTGCATTGTCATTTTTGTCTTTAAAAACACTATAAAATGTAACTAAATTTCCTATTGCAAGAGCTTTATATCTGCCTTTACCTTCCGAGCCATGTATTGTTCTTCCGTGAAATTCCGTTAATGTTTTATTTTTCTTAGCCGATCCCCCAATATTTTTGAATGCTTCAATTGCTTCGTCATAGGACATTCCGAGACCATTATCATCTAATGATATAAGCTCAAATCCGCCTAGTCCATTATCTTTATATTTAATATTTATACTTGTTGCAGAAGCATCAAGAGAATTCCATATTAATTCTGCTATACCAGAAATCAATGGCGTTGCCTTTGTAAGCCTTTCCAAATGTTCTCGGTGAGGCTTTACTGCTATTTTCTCCATATCATTAAAACTCCATATCACAATATATTAATATTATTTTTGCATGAACAATATCAATTAAAATCAAATATTAAGAAAAATGTTTGTAAAATAAGAATATAGCTCACATGGGTAATATATTATTAATTTAAGACGAAAATTATAAATTTTAATTAAAAGTCGAAAAGAATTCTGCAACTGAAATTTCAAAGCCTTTGCATAAGGCTTCAACCGTTGACATCTTAATATCTCTTTGAGCATTTTCTGCATAAGCAACACAACTTTTGGATAATTCTGAATGCCAAGCAAGTTTTTCTGCCGTCAAAGAATGCTCTTTCCTCAATTCCTTTATGCGTTTTGCGATTTTTTCATTAATGTTCATAGTTAATACCTCCATGTTGATACCTTTACTTTAATACCAAAGTAAGTTATAATAATTCACAAAGTTAGTATCAACATTGTGGAAATATAAAAATGAGTGAGGTTAAAATGTTTAAAATTGAAGGAAAATTTAACGGTACAGAGGATTTATACAGATACTTACTAAAAAATGTTGATTTCATTGGGAAGTCTATGGGAATCCAAATACAAAAACCTATTAAATCGAAACCGTTTTGTATTATCGGCAAGGAAAAAATAACAGAGAGAAACATTTTATTTTTTGCAACAAAAACTCCGTTTCCTGAAAACATAAGCGAGTTAATCGTACTTGCAGGGGCGTTTGATGTTGATATTATTGTTTATTTTTTACCTAAAGTGAATATAACCCAACTGGAGCCATTAAATTGGCTTCAAAAAATTTGTAATGACGATACTCAATTTATTGTCAGTGAAGTAGATTTTTAAATTGTTAAATAATTATTTCAATTTTGTTTCAAATTGAATTTCGTCATGCAAAGAGTTATACTGAAAATATCAAACATATAGATTATTCGTTTCGCATGTCTGTTAGTGCTATAATGTTTGACTGGAGACGTACATGCTTTATTACAGACAAAAAATTATACTTGCATTACTGGAAAGGTTTAATGGTTGCTTAAATAAAACGGATTTACAAAAATATCTGTTCTTATTGACACGAAACCAAACTGACAGAAGTTTCGATTTTGTGCCGTATCATTACGGCTGTTACTCTTTTCAGGCAAATAAAGATTTGGAATATTTACAGGAAGCCGATTATCTTAAAAAAGGCAATAATTGGGCTTTGCAAGAATCAAAAACAAAATACAGCGATTTATTGACGGATGAAGACAGAAAAATCTTGTTTAATCTGCATAAAAAATTCAAAGATATAAACAGCGATAATCTTATCAAATATGTTTATGTTAATTATCCTTACTATACAATCAAAAGTACAATTAAGGACAGGGTTTTATCCCAATCCGAGCTAAAAAATATTAACAATACTGTAAGTGTTGATTTTGACATAAACAATCAAGAGAAAACCTTATTTACTATTGGGTATGAGGGAATCTCTGTTGAAGAATATTTGAATAAATTAATCCAAAATAATATTAAAATTCTTGTTGATGTAAGGAAGAATCCTTTAAGTCGTAAATACGGTTTTTCCAAACAGCAGTTAAAATTTATGGTTGAAAGATTAGGCATTGAATACTTACATATGCCTGAACTTGGTATAGAGACTGATAAACGTAAAAATTTGGAAACATTGGAAGATTATAACAAACTTTTTGAAGATTATGAAAAAACATTAATTTCAAAAGACAAAGAACTTTTAACAATTAAAAATTTGATTAACAGTAAAAAAAGAGTAGCATTAACCTGCTTTGAAAAAGATGTTAAAATGTGCCATAGAACAAGGATTAAAAATAGGCTTGAGGAAACATCAGAAGGCGTGTTCAAAATTGTGGAATTGTAGGAATGACATTAAAGAAAATTTTAATTACAGTAAAGACATATCCCAATTTATCTAAAAAATATGACGAATTAGTTTGTACGGCTGGGGTATTAGAAGACGGAAGTTGGATAAGAATTTATCCGATACCTTTTAGGAAGCTTGAATATGAACAGCAGTACAAAAAATTTCAGTGGGTAGAAGTTGATGTAGAAAAAAATTCATCAGATTATCGCCCTGAAAGTTATAGCCTGAAAGACAGATTATTCACTCCAATAAAACCGTTGGAGAAAATCGGAACTGAAAATAATTGGCAAAAACGTAAAGATATTCTTTTCCAAAATAAAGTTTATACAAATATGACGGAGTTGATAAATGAGGCAAAATCTGAGAAATGTACATCATTAGCAACTTTTAAGCCAAAAGAAATTCTCGGATTCGTTATCGAAAAAGCAGATGAGGAATATTCTGCTAAAAGAGTTGAAGCCATTTTGAACCAAAGGGCTCAATTATCTTTGTTTGAAGAACCGAAAGATTTTGAACTTGCAAGAAGACTTCCATACAAATTTTCTTATAAATTTATAGACGATAAAGACAGAGAATCCACCTTGATGATTGAAGATTGGGAAATCGGCAGTCTATATTGGAACTGCCTGAATGAGCATAAAAATGAAGAAATTGCCTTACAAAAAGTCAGAGAAAAATATGAAACTGATTTTATAAACAATAAGGATTTATATTTTTTCATGGGAACAACTAGAGAGTTTCATAAAATAGGAAAAAATCCTTTTATAATTATCGGCGTTTTTTATCCTAAAAAAGAATTGCAAGGCAAATTATTTTAAAATCCTTCTGTGGTATAAATAATAGTTGCCTTCGAGGTCTTTTGCATGCTTTTTGAGAGGCTTTTGGGTGTAATGAGGTAGTTTACTATCGAAAGAATTTTTAAGTCCGTTAAATAGGAATGATAGATTGTAAGAAATTATCCGCTATTTGGTTAAATACAAATTCTTTTTATAACTTTTAATTGAGTGTTTTTATATTAAAATAAAAACATCAGGTCAATTTATAAAATGACAAAGAGGTTAAAGAATTGCCAGCGAAGTATCTTGAAAAAGTAATTGAAAAATTTAAGACTGGAAAAACCACTGAACACAGTTTTAGGGGCGATTTACAAGAACTCATTGAAAATACTGTAAAGGGCATTCAGGCAATTAATGAACCTCGCCGTCAAAAATGCGGTGCTCCTGACTATATTATTCAAAAGAAAAATATACCTATTGGTTATATTGAAGCTAAAGACATTGATAAAGACCTTGATAGAATTGAAAATGACGAACAATTAACAAGATATAAAAAGAGTTTGGATAATTTGATTTTAACGAATTATCTTGAATTTAGATTTTTCTATTATGGTGAAAAGAAAATTACCGTAAAAATTGCTGAACTTGAAAACGGCAAAATTAAAATTAATGAAAAAGAATTTAATAACTTAATAAACCTTATAAGAAATTTTTGTGATTTTCAAGGACAAACGATTAAATCTGCAAAGCAACTTGCTGAAATGATGGCTCAAAAAGCTGTAATGATGAAAGATGTTTTAGAAAAAGCAGTAAAAGAAAATGATGATAATTCTTTAAAAAATCAGCTAAATGCTTTTAAAACCATTTTGTTACATGATTTGGACGAACATACATTTGCGGATATGTATGCTCAAACTGTGGCATACGGACTTTTTGTTGCAAGGTTGAATGATAAAACGTTGGAAGATTTTTCAAGACAAGAAGCAAGAGAACTTATTTCAAAAAATAATCCATTCTTAAGACAACTCTTTGATTATATTTCAGGTGTAAACCTTGATGACAGAGTTGTTTGGATTGTTGATGATTTGGTAGAAATATTTAAAGCAACCGATTTAAATAAATTGCTTAAAAATTTCGGACAATCCACAATGCAAAAAGACCCGTTTTTGCATTTTTATGAAACTTTTTTGGATAAATATGACAAAGAAGTTAAGGAAAATAGAGGTGTTTATTATACTCCGCTTCCTGTTGTCAAATTTATAGTCAGGGCGGTTGATGATATTTTAAAAACGGATTTCAATTTACAACACGGTTTGGCAGATACTACAAAAATTAAAAATGAAAGAATTTTGTATTATCAACAAGAAAAAAAGAGAAAAACCGTTAAAGGAAAAACTGTATATGAGATTCAAGATGTACCTGTAACCCAAAAGGAAGATATATACAAAGTTCAAATTTTAGACCCTGCAACAGGAACAGGAACTTTTTTGTCCGAAATCATAACAAAAATTTATGAGAAATTTGTAAATCAAAAAGGGCTTTGGAATCAATATGTTGATGAAGCACTAATTCCAAGATTGCACGGTTTTGAAATTTTAATGACCCCTTATGTTATGTGCCATTTGAAACTTGATTTACTACTTCAAGAAACAGGCTATATAACGACAAATAAAACAAAACGTTTTAATGTATATTTAACAAATTCTCTTGAAAAGGATGATACAAAGCAATATCCGCTTTTTGATTGGCTTGCGGATGAAGCAAAACATTCCAGAATGATTAAAAACGATACTCCGATAATGGTTGTTATAGGTAATCCGCCATATAGTGGTGAATCCGCAAGCGGTGATACTTTTAATGAAGAACTTGAAGAATATAAAAAAGAAGCTACTGGCGAAAAATTAAAAGAAAAAAATTCGAAATGGATTAATGATGATTATGTAAAATTTATCCGTTTAGCCCAAATGTTTACAGACAAGAACAATGAAGGTGTTATCGCATATGTCAATAATCATAGCTTTTTAGATAATCCGACTTTTAGAGGAATGCGATATAACCTTTTAAAATCTTTTGACAAAATTTATATAATTGACCTGCATGGTAATGCAAAGAAAAATGAAACTTGTCCTGATGGCTCAAAAGACGAAAATGTATTTAATATTCAGCAGGGTGTAAGTATAAATATATTCATCAAAACAGGGCAAAAAAAGAAAAATGAACTCGCAAAAATTTATCACAAAGACCTTTGCGGAAAAAAACAGATAAAATATGATTACTTGGACACAAATTTATTAAATGATGTTGATTTTCAAGAATTACAGCCTGAAAACCCTTATTACTTTTTTGTACCCAAAAACTTTGGTGAGAAAAAAGAATATGACAAAGGTTTTGGAGTAAATGAATTATTTAAAATTAATTCTGTCGGTGTTGTTACGGCAAGAGACAATTTTTGTATAAAAAATTCAAAAGAAGAAGTAAGCAAGACAATAAATGATTTTGTAACTCTTGATACAGAAGACGCAAGAAAAATATATAATTTGGGTGATGATGTTAGAGATTGGAAAATTGAATTTGCAAAACAAGATTTATTATCGTCAAAATTGGATAATAACAATGTCGTAAAAATTTCCTATAGACCTTTTGATGATAGATATACATACTATACAGGAAAGTCAAAAGGCTTTCATTGTATGCCTCGTGGTGAAGTAATGAAAAACTTTGTAAATAAAGAAAATTTAGGAATTACTTTATGTAAACAAGTTAAAGCATTTGATTCATATCAACACATTTTTTTAACTAAAAACATAATGGAAAGCTCTTTTGTTTCTAATAAAACTAGTGAAATTACATCTTGTTTCTCTCTTTATGTTTATCCTGAAACAGACCAAAAATCATTTTTTGAACAAAACAGAACGCCAAATTTGAATATGGATATAGTTAAAGAATTTGAACAAAAGCTGAAATTGACTTTTACCACTGAAAAAGAAGAAACATCGAATACTTTTGCACCGATTGATATTTGGGACTATATCTATGGAGTGCTACATTCAAACAAATACAGAGAAAAGTTCAAAGAATTCTTAAAAATTGATTTCCCTAAAATTCCTTATCCTATAAGTACTGACTATTTCTTTAGAATTGGGGCTTTGGGCAAACAAATAAGAGAAATCCATTTGTTAGAAAGCCCAAAGGTAAATGAATTTATAACTTCATATCCGATTGTAGGTAATAATGAAATAGAAAAGTTTGAATATAAAGAAAACAAAGTCTATATAAACAGCACTCAGTATTTTGATAATGTGTCACAGGAAGCTTGGGAATTTTATATAGGCGGTTATCAGCCTGCACAAAAATGGCTAAAAGACCGCAAAGGAAGAATATTAAGTTTTGAAGACCTGATGCACTATCAAAAAATAATCGTTGCATTAACCGAAACCAACCGCCTAATGCAACAAATTGATGAGGCTATAGAGGTATGATTAAACGATTTAAACTTAATAAAGTAAATTGGCTAAAAGTTTATTTTATTACATCAATACTACTTATTGGAGTTTTAGTTTTATTTGACATATTTGATATTTCTAAAAAATATCAATTTTTAAAATTGCTTGATTTGCATAATATGAATAATTATTTTTCCGCATTTATAACTGGTGTAATTACTGTTTTTGCAATGTGGTCTATAGATAATCAAAACAAGAAACGTTGGATGAAAGAAGGCTATCTGAAAAAGAACATTGAATTTGAGATACAAGTTTGTAATAAATTTTATAAAATATCAGATGACTTTTTATTTATAGCAAAATTTATAAATGGCTGTGGCTTTTTTGAAGATATTGATGATTTTGAAAAATTTTCTTTTGAAGAAATAATTAAAGAAAGAAAAAAGGATATCGTTGAATTCTATCATTTTTTAACAAAAAATAAAAACTTTTTATTACAGAGTTTTTCAAGTGATATTGTAAACGAACTTTTTTCTTTTGGTCGTCTAAGTGCAGGAGTATCAGGATATTTTTATTTAGAATTTCCCGATATTCAAATTGAAAAAACTCAATCAGAAAATAAGAGAGTTATTTGGGTTCACATCAAAACCAAACCAAATCCCTTAGAAAAGCATTTAAGAGAATATTTAACTGAGCTTTTAGATTCAAAAAGTGTTCAGATGTTGTCAAATGATGGAATAATACAAGTTATTGAAGAAAAAATTAATTTACTAAAAATGAAATTAGAAAAAAACTATATGGATATATAGTTTTATCCCCAAGGTTATTATTTAAATTTGGGTAAATATAATCAATTTAACTCAAATTTTTCTACCGTAGGGAATAGGCTGACAAATTTTGTATTGTTCAAATTGAATTTTTCGGCTTTAACTTCCAGCGATTTATCGCCCTGTTTAAATTTGTCCAAAAACTTGAACTCCGCTTTGCCTTTTATTGCCATTTCAAAAGCTCCCATAATTCCTCCGGGAACAAATGCAAAACTGCAAAAAATCATAGGAACACCGACAATAATTCCAATAATAGTTGTACAAAAAACAAGTCCAACAAAAAACAGCACCAGTCCTATCAAAGCTATGCCTAACCCGAAAATTGCCCCAAATATCCTTACTAATACGTTGTCAATAGTTTCTTTTCTCATATATATCACCTCTTTCAGCACTATAACGGTATATTTCGTATCATAAACTATTTCTTGCAAAAGGCAACCAAAAGCAAATATAGTGTGCAAATAAAAGATTTTAACGCCTAAATTTATAATAAAACTAAGAGTTAGCACGAAAATTAATTTTACATGGGAATTGATGCCGCTTTAAGAGTTTTTAATATGCCTTTGGGGTAAAACATCATAAAGGGAATCTTCCGCTTTAAAATGAGGGTTGTTTTCCAATGATTCGTTATTTTGGTTTTAATATTAAAGCAAAAAAACAAGGCATAGGGTTTTATCCTATGCCTTGATAATCGAAGATATTTTAACTTTATATGAATAAGTTATTTGCACATTCTATAAATCAGAAAAATCCGTTTCATAAATTTCTTCAATAGGAGTAGAGAAAACGTCTAACTCTGGTATTTCCTGATTTTTTAAAAATGATTTCAAATTATATAACCATCTATATGTTTTTATCTCAGGAAAATCTTTGTTAGATTCATCAAATATATGAAATATGGCTTTAACTGTAGAATTATTTGATATTTCATTATTTTGTTCGTAATTTACATCAAATTTGAAATAACAATATATTAAATCACCATTAACTAAATCTTCCTTGAATGATGGTTCTTGTATTATAAAATCTAATAAATTTATTTTTTCTTTAAC
>JAEWLZ010000221.1 GCA_023457295.1 Cyanobacteria bacterium OH_PDB_112 | reverse complement strand
TCAGCAATTTTCATTTTTTCAGCTATGAGCCTAAAAGCACTTTATATTACATTTATGGCGGCGACTAAACCTTTATTTTTTCTAAAAAGTTTATTTTTTATTCCCGCTTTAAATATTAATGGTCAACTATTCCCGCTTCATGGCGTTGGGTGGACTTTAAATATGGAGATGTTTTTCTATATTATTTTTGCATTCGCTCTTTTTTTCGGTAAAAAGCTTGCTCCAATCTTAGCTATATTAGTTTTATTAGCAGTAAAAGCAATATATTTAAGTGGTTTATGCACTAATATTTATTTCAAATTTTATTCACATGATTATATTATGTTTTTTATTGCAGGAATTATATTGCATTATTTATATAATTATTTTCAAAATAAAGTTATATCTAAAAAAATCTCATTGCTATTTATTATTAGCTCTATTGCCTTCTTGTTATTATTTAACTTGACTCATATTTTTACGAATGATTTCATTTCCTACCTTCCTCCTACATTTCTTGTCGGGGCAGCTTTAGCAGGACATTTATCCGGAATTCAATGCAATAATAAAAATCTTATTTTATTAGGAAATGCTTCTTATTCTATATATTTGATTCATTGCATAATTATAGAACACTTGAGATGCAAAATTATTGATTGGCCTGTTTTAGATTTTTCGCACAATCTTATAGGACTTTCCGTCGTTTTTATAATAACCATATTTTTATCAGTTATAACTTACAAATATTTGGAAGCCCCTACAATTAAAAAATTAAAAAGTATTTTTACGCCAAAAAAAGATTATGCAAAGCCTAACGAAAATTCTAAAATCCCTGAAATAGAATATTCGTCTTTAAAATAAACCACATACAGTATGCAAAACCGCCTTGAAAATGTATAATGATATAGTCAAATTTTGAATTTGCACTTATAATAAAGGAAGTAGAATAAGAGGGTTTTTATATGAGTACTGTACTAGATAGCAAAGTAGGTCAAGTTACACAGGTAATCGGACCGGTAATTGACGTAGAATTCCCATCAGGAGAACTTCCTGAAATTTTTGATGCTCTTGAAATTAACACAAAAGATGCGGAAGGAAATAATTTTAAACTAGTTACAGAAGTACAGCAACTTCTTGGCGAAAATAGAGTTCGCTCTGTTGCAATGTCCAGTACAGATGGTATAAAACGAGGTATGGAGGCATATAATACCGCGGCGCCTATCAGTGTTCCTGTTGGAAACGCTACATTAGGACGTATTTTAAATGTTCTCGGTGAACCTGTTGATGAAAAAGGTGAAGTAGTTTCAGATACTTACAGTCCTATTCACAAAGAAGCACCAAAATTGGTTGACCAAAATACAAATACAGAAGTTTTTGAGACAGGTATTAAAGTTATCGACCTTCTTCAACCATATCAAAAAGGCGGAAAAATCGGTCTTTTCGGTGGAGCAGGGGTAGGCAAAACAGTACTTATCACTGAACTTATTCACAATATAGCAATGGAACACGGCGGTGTATCAGTATTCGGTGGTGTCGGAGAAAGAACCCGTGAAGGAAATGACCTTTGGCACGAAATGGCTGATTCAGGCGTTTTGGACAAAGTTGCTCTTATTTACGGACAGATGAATGAGCCCCCAGGAGCAAGGATGCGTGTTGCTTTATCAGCTTTGACAGTAGCGGAACATTTCCGTGATGTTGCAAAACAAGACGTACTTTTGTTCGTTGACAATATCTTCCGTTTTGTACAAGCAGGTTCTGAAGTATCAGCACTTCTTGGACGTATGCCTTCTGCGGTTGGTTACCAACCTACTTTGGCTTCTGAAATGGGTGAGCTTCAAGAACGTATTACTTCTACAAAAGACGGTTCTATTACATCAGTTCAGGCTATTTATGTACCCGCTGATGACTTAACTGACCCGGCTCCTGCAACAACATTTGCTCACTTGGATGCATCTACCGTACTTTCAAGACAAATTGCAGCACTCGGTATTTACCCTGCGGTTGACCCACTTGCAAGTAACTCAAGGGTACTTGATCCTCAGGTAATCGGCGAAGAACACTACAAAGTTGCCCGTGAGGTACAGCAAATTCTTCAAAAATATAAAGATCTTCAAGATATCATAGCTATTTTGGGTATGGATGAACTTTCAGAAGAAGATAAAATCACTGTAAACCGAGCAAGAAGAATTCAAAAATTCTTATCACAGCCATTCTTTACTGCTGAAGCCTTTACAGGTATGAAAGGTAAATATGTTAAGCTTGAAGATACTATAAAAAGCTTTAAAGAAATTGTTGAAGGTAAATATGACCATCTTCCCGAGCAAGCTTTCTATATGGTAGGTTCTATCGAAGAAGCTGTTGAAGCTGCAAAAAAAGATTAGTTGCAGCCAAATCGGAGTAAAAAATCATGACAAAAAAATTAAAACTTAAAGTTATAACTCCCGCAAAAGTTCTTTACGAAGATACTGGCATTGATGCAGTTTATTCAACTGCTGTTGACGGCGATTTTGGGGTTATGCCGGGGCACATTCCTTATATGACACCTCTTGCTATCGGGGTTTCAAAATTTGTAAAAGGCGGGGAACCTAGATATATCTCTACCATGGGAGGTATCTTTCAAGTCGAAAACAATGAAGTTTTGATTTTGACAGATGAAGCTGAATTTGGAGAAGATATTGATGTGCCAAGAGCGAGAGCTTCTAAAGAGAGGGCCGAAGCACGACTCGGAACGGGCAAACATGATCTTGATACACGCAGAGCTCAAATAGCTTTAGCAAGAGCAACGGCGCGAATTAAAGCTGCAAACAGCATAAAATAATTTTTTCAAAATTCCATTCAAATTTATGATTTTATTTGATTATTTTTAAACTAATATCTTTTTGATAATAGTTATTTAGTTATTAACTAAAAAGGAGATCAAACATGAAAAAAGTTTTATCTATCACAATGGTGGCTTTAATGGCTACAACAATGATGGCATCAGCTGCTACATGCTGCTGCAAATGCGCTTGTAAAGCACCGGTAAAACCTGCTGTTGCAGTAAAACCAGCCGTAAAACCAGCTGTAAAACCTGTTGCCGTTGTAACTCCAGCACCGGTTGTTGCGCCAGCTCCTGTTGCAACTCCTGCTCCTGAAGCTCCAAAACCTAAAAAAAATTGGTTCAAAAAATTATTCCGTATCGGAGAATAATTAACTTTAAAAGTTAATAAAAAAGGGGCATCAATATGCCTCTTTTTTATTAACCAATTGTCACAAACAAGCTGAATTTATTCATCAATGTTAATATAAGGGTGGAGGAAAATATTCTCGGGTAGGGGAATTTTAGTTTATCAATGAAAAAATTTACAACAAGTTTAATACTATTTTTTATAATTTTAAATAATTCATTTGCGCAAGAAATAAATACTCAAGAAGAAATTAATTTGTGTGAAACCCCTATGTCACCTGCAAATATTTCAAACTTGGAGAGTAGCAATTTTAATGCAAAAATCACTGCCGATATTCCTACTTACACCAAATTCACCCTCCCTCAAGCAATAGATTTTGCTTTAAAAAATAACTTCGAAATAAAATCAAAACGCCTAAACATAGACAAATCTCAAAACGATTTAAAAGCGGCAGGAAGATTTAAAAATCCGACTTTGAGCACTTTTGTTAATAACGGCAAAGCAGCTATGGATAATCCGGATATGTTTGGATTAAGCCAAGTTTTGGAAATTGGAAAACGCAGCCCACGCAAAAAACTTGCTCAAGCGAATTTGGAACTAACAAAAGGTAATGTCGCTTTAGATGAATTTTATTTAAGGCTTGATGTCAGACAATCTTATGTGGATTTAGTCGCTGCAAAATCAGTGTTAAAAATTTTGGAAGATCAAAAAAAACTTCTTGAAGAATTATACTATATTGCCCAAAAAAAATACGAAGCAGGTTCCGCTCCTGAAATGGACGTAATTCAAGCAAAAATAACTCTTGATCAGCTTATAACACAAGTTAATACCGCCAAAACAAATGTTGAAGTAGCAAGGTATAATTTTAACAGAACTTTGGATTCAAAAGGTTATGATACAGCGGAAGATTATCTTCCCGACCAAAAAGATTTCTTGTTTTTACTTACTCCTAAGCCTCAAGACAAAATGCCTGAATTTGAAAAATTATCAAAAATAGCAGCAGAAAAAAGAATTGATTTAAAAAATGCAAAACAAGATGTTGAAGTTGCCCGCAAAAATCTTGTTGTAGTATTAAGGCAACGAGTTCCGGATATAGAGCTCGGCGGGGGCGTGCTTTATTGTCCTGATAGCCTTACCACAGAAGAAGGTCCCGCCTACGGCTATTATGTAATAGGTAATCTTACAAATATTCCTCTTTTTTACCAATATAAACCAGAAATCAAAAACGCTAAAATTGAAATCGAGCAAAAAGCTTTGAAATATAATCATTTGCGCCATGAAGCAATAATGAATTTGGGAGCAACATACGACCAATTTGTCACTGCCCAAACGAATTTGAATTATTACAATGATTCGCTGTTAACAGAATCAAATCAATTTTTGGGTATGGCTAAAAAAAGTTATGAAATAGGAAAAACAAATATCTCGAATTTTATTTTCATTCAGCAATCCTACAAATCAATATTAATGGGATATACCAACGCACTTGCAACTTATTATAATTCCTGGGTAGATTTTTTAAGAGAAGTTAATGATGAGGAAATAAAACTGGATGAAAAGTAAGTTTAAAACAATTACAAAATTATTTATTGTTCAGAAATATCTTTCTGTCGTCACTGCGGTCTGTCTTTTAATAACAGGTGCATATTGTTTAAAAAATCTTGACATGGAAGCTTATCCTGATTTTACAAATCCTATGGTGCAGGTAATTACCCAAATGCAGGGTAAAAGTGCAGAAGATGTTGAAAGACTTGCAACAATACCTCTTGAAAAAGAATTGAACGGCATACCTCATGAAAAGAAACTTTATTCCACATCAATTTTTGGACTTTCTGTTATTAAAGTAGTTTTTGATGAGGGTCTACCGTCATCATTAATAAGGCAACAAGCCTTAGAAAGAATTTATCTTGCGGATCTACCAAACGATGTAAAACCTGTTTTAGGTCCTGATTCTTCCGCAATAAGTGATATTTACAGGTATACCCTACAATCAAATTTTTATAATAATATGACTCTTAAATCAATACAAGATTGGCAGCTTGAGAAGCTTTTTAAGCAAGTTCAGGGAATTACCGACGTAACAAGCTTCGGTGGTCCGGTAAAAACATACAAAGTAATTTTAGACCACGAAAAAATAAGGTTTTACAACTTGGATGTAAGTGCTATTTTTGATGCGATTCAATCTGCAAATTCAACAGGGGGCGGTAATTATGTCAGCCTAAATGAACAAGCATATATTGTTAGAGGATTGGGACTATATACTGATTTGCAGAGCATTGAAAATACTGTGATAAGTTCTTCCGATGGTGTCCCCATAAGGGTAAAAGACGTTGCCAGAGTAGAAATAGCTCCTGCCGTTAGAATAGGAAGGATAGGAAAAAACTATGATGACGATGCAATAGAAGGCATTGTTCTTATGCGTAAAGGCGAAAATCCCAGTGAAGTAATAAAGAATCTTGAATCAAGTCTTGAATGGATTAAAGATTCTTTACCAAAAGGGGTGAAAATAGTTCCTTTTTATGAACGAGAAGCTCTAATTGATAATACTTTGCATACAATTGGGCACAATGTAGTTTGCGGCATTTTGTTTGTATTAATCATTCTATATGCCTTTACTCTAGACTTGAGGATTACTCTCATTGCATCTTTGGTTATACCTCTTGCTTTGAGTTTTGCATTTTTTATGTTTAAGATTTTTGGAATTCCGGCAAATCTTCTGAGCATGGGGGCTGTCGATTTCGGTATTTTGGCAGATGGTGCGATTATTCTTATGGAAAATATCTTCCGATGCTTGTCTGATTATAAAAACCCTCTAACGCCTCAAAAGAAAAACGTTCTTATATACAAGGCTGTAAAAGAAGTCGGTGGTGTAATTTCTTTTGCTACTTTAATAATTTTGTCATGCTTTTTGCCAATTTTTGCCTTTGACGGTGTCGCCGGAAAATTGTTCCACCCTCTAGCTTTTACTATGGGGTTCTCTCTGATCGGAGCAGTCTTATCATCAATATTTTTACTTCCTGCTTTGTCTTCTTTGTTGATTCCAAATGAAAAAATTGTAGAAAAAGAAAACAAAGTTTTAAACAAAGTAACAGAATGGTACAGAATCATTTTAGTCAAAGTTTTCAGACATCCCAGAAAAATTCTAGTAGCTACAAGCGGTTTATTTATTTTATCAATATTTTTATTTTCGATAATCGGTTCAGAATTTTTGCCAAATTTGGATGAAGGAAATATATGGCTACGTGTTACAGTACTGCCAAGAAGTTCTACCATAGATAATACTGTCGAAATATCAAGAGAAATCAGAAAAAAAATCCTTGAATATCCGGAAGTAAAAAATGTAGTTTCTCAAATAGGCTCGGCTGATGATGGTACAGACCCTAACCTTGCAAGTAATATAGAAAACCTTATTGATTTAAAACTTGCAAAAGATTGGCGTTGGAAATGGCATCAAAATAAAGAAAAACTTGTTGAAGATATGTCTCGCAAACTCTCTGAAATCCCGGGAATTACAACCTATTTTACTCAATATATTCAAGATAACGTAGAAGAAGCTATTTCAGGCTCAAAAGGACAGGTCGTCTTAAAAATTTATGGAAGCGACTTGTATGAATTACAAAAATTACAAGATGAGAGTTTGGCTCTTTTATCAACTATTAAGGGGGTTGTAGATTTATCATGTGACCAAATCATAGGTCAGCCTCAATATCAGATTAAAATAGATAGAGTGAAAGCGGGTCGTTACGGTCTTCGAAGTGATGATGTTCAAAAAGTTATTGAAATAGCAGTCGGAGGAAAAAATGCCACTCAAGTTATTGAAGGAGAAAAAAGATTTAATGTATTTTTACGTTTAGAATCTCGTGATAGAAACAGTTCTCGCAGAATTGAAAATATTATCGTAAAAACTCCTGAAGGGATTTCTGTTCCACTTGAAAATGTAACGGAACTCGTTCCGACTAATGGTGCAATGGTAATCACTCGTAGCGAAAACTCAAGAGTAGCAGTAGTCAGGTTTAATATCAGGGGGCGTGATTTAGGGTCTACCGTATCTGAGGCTCAAAATTTATTGTCTAAAGAGCTAATATTACCTGAAAACTACAAACTAAAATGGGCGGGACAATCAGAAAGCCAAAAAAATGCAAATATAAGACTTGCAATAATTTTACCTATAACATTATTGATTATTTCGGGAATTCTTTATGTGGAATATAAAAATTGGAATTATGTTCTTATAGCTATGTCACCGATTACAGTAACTTTGACAGGGTGTATTTTAGCTTTATTTCTAACAAAAACTTACTTTTCAATATCTGCCGGTGTAGGATTTATTGCGGCAATAGGTGTTTCTATTCAAAACGGTGTAGTTCTTTTAACATCTCTTATTCATCATAGTAAAGTTCACAGACACCGTGCTGATGAAATAATTAAAGGTTCAATAAAAAAACTCCGTCCTGTATTAACAGCATCAAGTGTAGCTATTTTGGGATTATTGCCCGCAGCTATTTCAAACGGAATCGGAGCACAAAGCCAAAAACCTTTTGCAATAGCTATTATAGGCGGTCTTTCCGTAGGAACATTATTCACTATATTTTTAATTCCGCTTTTATTTAAAGTAATAATTTTCAATAAAGAAAATAAAGGAGTCAACTAAATGAGATATAAATTTTTAACCATTTTGCTAATTATTTTTGTAGCAATAAATTTTTCAGGATGCGGCAATAATAATAAATCTAATTTCTCAAAAACAAATAAAAGAATTTTTCTTAGCTCCGTACAAGAAAAAAACGCAAAAATAAAAATACAAAGCCTAACTCAAAGAGATATTCCTCTTTTGATTACAATTCCCGCTCAATTTAAAGCAGTAAACAATCTTTTAGACAGAGTTTACGCCCCGCTTGAAGGAATGGTAACTCAAGTATTTGTAGCTCCTGGAGAATTTGTAAAAAAAGGACAGCCTATTATTGAAATAAGGTCTGACGAAATCGGACAAATTCAACTGGAATTTTTGGACAAATATATAGCAGTTGATTCTGAAATAAAACAAATGGCAGCGCAATACAATCTTTCAAAACAAAATTATCACAGAGAAAAGATGCTTTACAGTGAAGGTATTTCATCCAGAATGGAATATGAAGTAGCATTAGCACAAATGCAAAAAGATAAAGCAAAACTTGACTCTTTAAGAATTTCAAAAAATACTTTAATAAAAGTTTATGCGCAAAGAGTTGCTCTATATGGCGGAAATGAGGGGACTATACGCAAAGCTTTATCCACAAAAAGTATTTACCCTTTTGTAACTTTAGTTGCTCACAAAACAGGTATTGTTCTGGATAGAAAAATTAACCCCGGTGAAATTGTTGAAAATAAAAGAGAGTTAATGAATGTTGCTGATTTATCAACAATTTGGCTTGTAGGTTACGCGTTTGAAAAAGATGCTCCTTTGCTGAAAGTGGGACAAGATGTTGTAGGTACATTAGAAGAAACACACGATACAACCGTAAAAGGGAAATTATCATATGTAGCAGCTATCTTGGATACGCAAAGCAAAACCCTTGAAGTTCATGCAGATATTCCAAATAATGATTATTCGGTAAAACCTAATATGTATGCGGAAATGGATGTAAATATAGGAACAATTAATGCACTAGCAGTCCCAAATTCAGCATTACAAAAATATGGTGATTATACTTTTGCCTATGTAAAAGTAAAACCTAATGTTTATGAAGAAAGGAAAGTTGTTTTGGGTCACCACAATGATTATTTCTCAGAAGTAAAATCCGGACTAAAACCCGGAGAACAAGTAGTAATAAAAGGTAGTTTTTCTCTTTTGGGTGAAAGTTTAAAAAAGAGCGAATAATAAACCTTTAAAACAAAATCTTATCTTGCTATAATTATTTTGCAAATAGAAAAGGAGTCCAAAATGCTTGACATAAAACTAATTCGTGAAAATACCGATAAAATCAATGAACTTTTACAGCGTAGAAATCCTGATTTATCAGTAAACGAAGTCTTAAAAATTGATGAAAAAAGAAGACAAGTTCAAACTCAGGCAGATGAACTCCGAAATCAGCGTAAAACCATTTCTAATCAAATCGGTGCTCTAAAAAAACAAGGGCAAGATACTTCTACAATAGAAGCTCAAGTCAGAGAACTCGGCGACGAAATCAAAAAATTTGAAGAACAGGAAACTGAACTAAACGAAGCTCAAAGAACTCTTCTTTTAAATATTCCTAATACTCCGGAAGAAGATGTCCCGAAAGGACATGATGATAGCGCCAATTCGGTTATAAAAACAGTGGGAACTCCACTCACAACACCGGCAAAACCACACTGGGAAATAGCCGAAGAAAAAAACCTTGTAGACTTTGAACGAGGAGTAAAACTTGCTCAATCTCGTTTCACACTTTATACAGGTAAAGGTGCGGCTCTTGAACGAGCTATTATCAATTTCTTCTTGGAAGTTCATACAAGAGAACATGGCTATACAGAAATTATGCCTCCTTTGATGGTAAATTCATCAGCTATGACAGGAACAGGGCAGCTTCCAAAATTTAAAGAAGATATGTACAAATGCGAAGAAGAAGATTTGTTCCTTATACCTACTGCTGAAGTACCGGTTACAAATATTTATGCTGATGAAATCCTAAAAGAGGAAGATTTACCCAAATATATGGCCGCATATACACCTTGTTTTAGACGTGAAGCTGGCTCTGCCGGCAAAGATACCAGAGGTTTGATAAGACTTCACCAGTTTAATAAAGTTGAACTGGTAAAACTTTGCACTCCCGAAACTTCCTCAGAAGAACATGAAAAACTTACACAAAATGCTGAAAAAATGCTTGAACTGCTCGAACTTCCTTATAGAAGAGTTATGTTATGTACCGGGGATTTGGGCTTTTCCGCTCAAAAATGTTATGACCTTGAAGTTTGGATGCCTTCTTACAATGGTTATAAAGAAATTTCAAGCTGTAGTAATTTTGGCGACTATCAGGCAAGACGCGCTAACATAAAATATAAAAAAGAAGGTGAAAAACCACAATTTGTTCACACCATAAACGGCTCAGGACTCGCCGTGGGTCGTACTTTTGCCGCAATAATAGAAAACTGCCAAAATGCTGACGGCAGTATTTCAATTCCAACACAATTAATTAAATATACGGGCTTTGATAAAATCTGAGGCAAAGCCTCCACACACACAATCGCTAATTCTAAAGAGATTCCTGATAGCTTTTTGCTACCGTATTTACAGACAAACTGCGACAATCAGATTCTTCCTGCAATTTTAATTTAAGATTATTCAGAACCGTAATCTGACTCTCATAATTACTGTTTTTTAAGCTTTTATTCAATATATTCACATGTTCAATATAAAAACTTAATCTCTTAATAAAACTTGCCAGTTCGCTTTTTGAAGCCTGATGAACCAAGTGATTAACTATTTTATCAACGCCATCTTCCGTTTTCGCAATACCGGCAACGTAACTTACTTCCATTGTCATAAACTTGCTAACCTAACCTTTTTCTTAACCGTACTAATACTAACCTTTATATTTTTATAAAAACATAGCACGTTTAAAAATTGCTCTTTTGGGTTAGTTTATGTTAACAAATTGTTAACATAAAGCTTTTTCAATTGCTTCAAACACAGTATCTGAAGATATTTCAAGACATTTTATATTTTCACAGCATTCATTTCTTTTATCCCAAAGACAAGGTCTGCAAGAAACATCTTTTGTTATGGGAACAAATAAATCATCAACAGGCAAAAGTTTTTTTTCATCGGTTGGTCCGAAAATCGCAAGAAGTTTTTTACGAAGTCCAACAGCTATATGCATAGGAGCAGAATCAATACAGATACAAAGGTCAGATTTTTTCATTATTTTTACAAGATGCTTTATATTTTTTGTTTTACCAAAAAAGTTTAAAACATTTTTTTCATCAATATTTTGAATAATTTTTTCTATTACTTCCTTATCATCAGGACCGCCTGCCAAAATAACAGTATATTTATCGGTATCTTGAAGTTTTTTTATAAGCTCCGACCACTCACTGAAACTTTTTATAATATTCTTTTCTTTGCTTAATTTACTGGAACCCGGATGAATAAGGATGATTTTTTTATCTTCGGGCAATTCCGGTATTTCAAAAATTTCAGCAGGTTTGTTAGGATTTGTATGAAAACTGTCTTCAATTTCAATTTCAGGCAATTCCGCCGTCAAATCACAAACTCCTGAAACCAAATCGTGATACATATTTCCTGCATATTGATTTTTGTTTAGTTTAATTGCTTTAGTAAGCAAAATTCGGCTTAAAAGCCCTGTATCATAACCATAGCGTTTTTTAATCCCTGAAAGAAATAAAATCAATGAAACAAGAGGTGAAGCACCCGCAGAAATAACTGCGTCATAATGTCCTTTTCTTAATTTCAAAATAAGTTTCAAAACTTGTAAAATTTTGTTCGAGCTTTTTATGTCACATTCAATAATATTATCAATAAGAGTAGTCAAATCCTTTACAGATTTGCTTCTTGGCTCGAGAACAAGTGTAATTTCGGTATCAGGGTAAGTTTTTTTTAAAGACTTAATTGTAGGCAAAAATAAAATTTCATCACCTATTCCGCCATAATTTATAAAAACCGCCTTTTTCATTAATTCACCTCATTAACATTATTGTAGGTCACACTCAAAACCGCAATAA
>JAEWLZ010000220.1 GCA_023457295.1 Cyanobacteria bacterium OH_PDB_112 | reverse complement strand
CATAGGCAGTACGCATCTTAATAAGAGCATCAATGATCATAAATACAAAAAATATTCCTATCACTTGACCATATGATGTATGTGTTAAGAAGATCAATAATGAAACTGTTACATACGCAATACTGGTTAATGAAGTCGTCATCAAGGATGCCTTATTGTTATCTTCCGGTTCTTTTAACAACATGTAAATCCAAGGGCATAACGCCGCATTGAACGACCATATTAAGATAGGAATTGAGTTTGTATTAGTTGTATATGTATGAAAGAAAAAGAGAATGCTACAACACCACGCTGTAACAAGTAAATCTATATATAGAATTCCTAAGCCTTGAAAAGAGAGAAGGCCAAAAATATTTCCTTTTTTAGCATAGCTCATGGCAATACCTAGAAATGCAGACGAGGGAAGAAGTAAGATAGCCAGAAAAGAAGCAGACCCCATCAATAAAACACCCATGATAATAGGAATCCACATCCCAAGAATAGCAAGCCATATTCCAGCCACGATAGCCCCTAAAAATGACAAACCCACTAAAGACTTCACTACAGCCTCCTTTTTTGCTAAACTTTCTTAATGATGGAACTACATCAATAAAACATTTAATTTAAATGATATTATTAAAGATTAAAAGAAAAAATTTAATAAGACCATAATAATTAATGAAAAGAGTAATTTTGAGCGAGTAGGATGTATTATTTCATTATGTACAAAGAGGCTATAATAAGTTTTTATCATAGCCTTAGGCTTTTTTCCTTCTTTTCAATTTGCTTTATAGGATAGTGTCACTAAGATAATATCTTCATTTTGCGGATCGAGATATCTCTATTCGTGTTATCAAAGGGAAAAGCGATGTCTTTAGAAAAAGAGCTGAAAGAGCATTTGGAAGTGCTTCAGGACGAAATATATAAAATTACCGTATTACAATCCCGACTAGAAGAATTTGATCTTTATACCGATTCTGAAGATATTTATAGTTTGGGAATTATTTTCATTAAGCTGATGCAGTTAGACAGATCATTCATTGAGCGGCTACTGTCGGATGAAGTGGGTAGAATAATAATCTCTCATATTGAAACGCTTGCATCACATAAAGACCTATCCAAAATATGCAAACTAATCCGTGATCCCTCGGTAAATAATAAAACATGCCAAGAATATAAAGAAGCAATCAATGAATTTTGGATAGTTTCGATAATGTTACAAGAGCATATTAATGATCTCTGTTTTACCGTTAGAGCGAAAATTTCTGAATATGGTTTAGGAACGGACAGCGAAGTTAGCTTCCTGAAGCTGGAATCCCTATTTGATGGTACAATAGATGCAGATAAGCTTTCAGTCATTCAAAAAAGAATAGCATCCCGAATTTATGGTAATTGGGAAGAGAAAGAAAAAAAGGGTACGGGAACAATTCCAGCACAGCCAGAACTCGACGGACCAGAGCCACCTAATCATTTTTTTTATGCAGGTAGAGTGTATGACTTCCCGCCTATCCAATGGAAAATCTTAAATTATATGTGGGATAAAAACAAGGCCCCCATCAATGATGTTATAGAATCTGTTTGGGGACGTGATGATATTAAGACACCCACATTCAACCAAGCGCTGCACAAATTAACAAACAAAATGTCGGAATACAAATTACCCTACACTTACAATACTAAAAGCGATTATCTCATCAAAACAAGTTACTAAAAAGTTACTGATTCGAGTAACCGTTTAGTAACCGTCCATTTCTTATATTTAATGCCATGAATTGCTGATGCGTATTTCAGCAAGCATAAAACTTCCATTTAGGAGATTTGTCATGGCGTTAGAAAAAGAACAAAGCTTACTCACCATTCAACAGGTTCGCCAATTAACAGGCCTTGGCTTGCGTACCATTCATGCGTGGTACAAAACGGGCGAACACAATTTCCCCAAGCCAATTAAACTGGGGCGGCTTCTGCGCTGGCGGTCAAGCGAGATTCAAGCATGGATTAAAGGGGGAAGCGATGAATAATAACAAACCCCTTTTTGCGATGGAAGACGGCCCTGAATTATCGAAGCTGATGTCTGACACGGCCCCGGTGGAGAAAATCGATTCTAGGGGCAAACCTGGCCCATTAAATGAGGGGTTACGGGTCAATATCTGGTCGTCGATAGAGAAACTGGCGAAGGATTTCCCGGAACCCTATAGAGGGCATTATCTGAAAGCGATGGAAGGTAAAAGCCGACGAGCGGCGATTCGGGCTAATTGCCTGATGTGCATGGGATACCATTCGCTTGATGTTCAGAAATGTACGGCCCCGGCGTGTCCACTTTATCCTTATCGAACAGGAGGAATCCAATAATGAGTCAAAAACCGATTTGGATTGAACGAGAGTTACTTCGGTCCGAAGCATTCCTGTCACTCAAAACACCGTCGGCTTATCGAGTGTTCATGATTTTCTACCTGAAACGCCAGATGGAAGACCGAGGGGTCCGAGGAAAAAAAGAGAAATGGATATGTGTTAATAACGGCAGCTTGATTTTCACCTTCAGAGAAGCAAAGAAGCATGGAATGAGCAGTGGCAAATTTGGCCGGGCGATTGACGATCTGAGGGAAAAGGGATTTCTGGATATTACCGAAAGCGGTTCGGGACTTCACAAATTAGAGAACAAATATGCCCTGTCTGAACGATGGCGAAAGTATGGAACCCCGGACTATCAAGCGCCGGAACCCCGGCCACAGGGACCGATCAACAAGGGG
>JAEWLZ010000219.1 GCA_023457295.1 Cyanobacteria bacterium OH_PDB_112 | reverse complement strand
CAATAATTTTCAGGAACTTGAGGACAAAGATTTTAGCAAGGTTGCAAAAAAGCTTCGCCAAAAATTAAAAGAAATGCAAATTGATATAAGTGCCAAAAACCTTAAAAATGCTCAAGTTAAAGGCATTCATTACAGTAAAAATATTGTATTAAATGCTCCTTCAAGCTTGGTTATAAATACTTTGGGGAAACTCAATATTTCTAAAAGGCTTGATACAGGAAATACCGATTATAGGAACGAAGGTCAGGCAATCCGTTATCACGCAAACAGTTATGAATTCGTTTTTTACGACAAAATGCAAGACCTTGAACAGTATAAAATAAGCGAAAAAAGGGCAATAGAAAAAGATAATTATGCCCAATATAATTTGTTTACGACCAAAGAAATTATTAAAAACGAAGTCCTTCGGATGGAAGTCAGGCTTAATTCAAAGCGAAAAATTAAAGAAATGCTTGAAAAGGTTGAGCTTGCCATTCCTGTAACGTTTCAAAATTTATTCAAAAAAGAAATTTCCCAAAAGATTTTACTTCATTTTTGGGATAATTCCATTGCCCCATCTTTGAGTTTAATTTTACTTTCGGAAGAAACCGCTTACGAAACTTTTTACAGATTAAAAAATATGGGTTTAAAAGAAAATAAAATTTTACAAATTTTAGGTGCTTTGCAAATAATAAAAGAATCGGGCTTAAGAAACCTTAAAACAATTATTGAACCGCATAATTTTTACAGACTTCAAAATGAATTAAAAAAACTTGATAATAACGAAAATTATTTATATAGCATTTTTAAACTAATTAGAGCCGATTTGCATGAAATGCACTCTTTACAGCCTAAAGAAATCAAAATCAAGGCTTTAAAATGATTACAAAAGAGGTTATGATATTTAGATTGTCTGTAATTCCTCTATTTAAGAAAGGAAAATAACAATGAAAGCAGTAATTTTAGCCAGAGTATCCACAAGAGAGCAGGAAGAAGGGCATTCAATTGATGCTCAAGTAAACCGCCTTCGCAAATATTGCGAAAAAAAAGAACTTGAAATTATCAAAGAATTTGTATTTGTTGAAAGTTCTACAAGGGGCGACCGACCTGAATTTTACAAAATGATTGATTTTATAAAAAGTCAAAAACAAAAAGTTGCGTTGGTTTGCGATAAAGTCGACAGGCTTCAAAGAAGTTTTAAAGAAGTTCCTATTTTGGAAGAATTAAGACGTGCGGGAAAATTGGTATTGCATTTTCATGTCGAAGGTCAGGTTTTGGATGAAAACGCAAACAGTTCACAAATCATGGCTTATCAAATGTTTGTTATGATGGCTGAAAGCTATACAAACTGTATTTCGGATAATGTCAGACGGTCTTTTGAAAAGAAACTCCAAGAGGGTACTATTTTAGGAACTGCACCGATAGGCTATTTGAACACTAAAGACGAACACGACAAAACCAATGTGATTTTTGACCCTGAAAGAGCTTTTTTGGTTAAAAGAATGTTTGAAGAATATGCAACTGGTATTTATTCTTTAAAAGAGCTTCGGAATAAAACCATGGAATGGGGTTTGAAAAATAAAACAAAATCCAATACTTATCTTTCCATAAGTCAAATAGACAAAACCCTTAAAAATCCTTTCTATTACGGCATAATGCAGCATAAAGGGTTGTTATATCCGCATATCTATAATCCGTTAATCTCAAAAGAGTTGTTTTTTCAGTGTAAACATGTTCGTGAAGGCAGGACTAAGGTTTACGCTAAAGATACTAAGACCCCCTTTATATTCAAGGGTTTAATAAGATGCAAAAAGTGCGGTTGTGCCGTAACTCCCGAAATTAAAAAAGGAAAATATATCTACTTAAGACCTAATTCAAAGTCCGATTGCGATTGTAAAATGATACGGGAAGAAGTAGCATTGGAAGTTGCCAAATCTGTATTTAAAAAAATGAAACCTGATGAAGAACTGATGATTGCATTAAAAGCTACATTAAAACAAAGCCTTGATGCAAAAATAGATTTTAATACAAACTCAGTAAAAATGTTACAAAAGCAATATAACGATACCCAAAGAAAAATTGATGTTTTGTTAGATGTTCGCCTCGAAGGGAGTATTACTAAGGACGAATACGACAAAAAGTCTAACGCATTAAGGGCAGAACAGCATAATATTGAAACCAGAATGCAAAGACATACGACCGCCGACGAAGAGTTTGCAATTACCGTAGATTACTTGTTAGACTTGGCTTCTAGGGCTTATGAATTATTCGAAAGTACGGGAATTGAAGAAAAACGTAAACTTTTGAAATTGGTTTTCCCTAACTTTTATCTGAACGGCTCAAAGCTTGAGTACACAATAAGAAAGCCGTTTGATTTATTCATCAAAACGGCTTCTTATACTACTACTCTGGGGCGAAAGGATTCGAACCTCTGAATGCCTGGACCAAAACCAGGTGCCTTACCGCTTGGCGACGCCCCAATGTGGTAACAAATAATATATTATTAAGTACAAAGCCTCTTGTCAAGAATTTTATTCTACCTTCTTTGTCCATTCGATATACCTTTTGGTTGATAATTTTCCTTTATGGTAAGAAAACAAAACCATGTTTTCCCTGTCTGTTCGATAGGTATTAATACCATAACCTTCCAAAAGTTCAATTACTCCGTAATCAGGATGTCCAAAATTATTTCTCCCGACGCTTATCACAACATTTTCAGGCAAAAGTTGTTTAAGCATTTTTTTATCGATCGAATTTTTACTTCCATGATGTCCGAGTTTTAAAAGAGTAATAGGGGGCTTGATTTTAGTACCCAAAAACTGCATAGATTCTTTTTCGTTATCTCCCAAAAGTAATGCTCTAAAATTACCGTATTCAATAAAAGTGACAATAGAGTCCGAATTTTTATTTTTTCCTTGAGGAGGTATTAAGCTTATTTTTACTGAATTATCAATATTTAGATGTATGGTTTTACCTTTTTCAAGATTAAATACGGCAATTTTATGGAGTGAAAAATATTTTTGTAAATCATTATAAACGCAAGAATCACTTTTTGAGCAGTTTTGATAAACCCTATTTACCTTTGCAAAGTCTAAAATATCTTGGCATCCGCCGATATGGTCAGCATCTGGATGAGTAAGAATTATTGCTTCAAGATTTTTATCTCCGACAGCTTTTAAGTATTCAGCTATAACTGTTTTGCCTGATGACGCTCCGTAAGGGTTGGCTTTTCCTGTATCCACCAAAAACCTTTTGCCGGAAGGAAGTTTCACTAAAATTGCATCACTGTTTCCTACATCAAAAAAAACTATTTCTAAAGATTTTTGAGGTAGGAAATTGATGTTTAATAATAAAAATAAACTTATGCCCAAAATACTTGCAGCATTTAAAATCTTGTTTTTGAAAGATTTATCTATTGCCAAAGTAAGAAAAATAATTGATATATAGGCAATAATTATGCTTAAAATACTCATTTGTTTTACAAAAATAAGAGAATTCGGCAAATTAGCAAAAAATTCTGCAACAAAATTCATTCCTGTTAAAAGAGGCGCTAAAATTATTGAAAAAATCTTTATAATGAGTCCTGAATGAGGCATTAATGCCACAAAGCTTGATGTGAACCCGATAAAAGTAATAAGTGAAACAAACGGAATTATAAAAATATTTGCCAATAATGAATAAAGCGATAAATTGTTGAAATAATAAACAATAAGGGGGGATGCAAATAGTTGAGCTACAACAGTCATGATTAGTGTTCCGGAAATAAATGACGGTACAAATTTAATTTTTTCGACAAATTTAGGCATGCAAAATATAAGACCGAAAGTTGTTATAAAAGAAAGCTGAAACCCTGTATCCATAATGGAAAGAGGGTTGTAAAGCAGTATTAAAGAACAAACTAAAAGTAAAAGAGCAATATTATCCGCTTGCCTGTCTATGAGTTTACCTAAAATTATAAATTCCGCCATTAAAAGAGCACGTAAAATTGATGATGGAAAGCCTGTAAATCCAGCATAAATTATGATAAGTAAAGCACCTGAAATCATGGAAAATATATACGGAAAACCTAAAAAGCGTGTTAAAAAATACCAGAAAAAAAGAACTAATCCGATTTGCATTCCGCTTGCCGCAAGGACATGAAATATTCCCGAATTTATGAAATTTTGTTCGATATTTTCATCAAGTTCAATTGATTTGTGCCCAAAAACTATACCTCCGAGTAGGTCTGCTTGATTTTTGGAAAGATATTTTGCGTGTTTTTGCATTATTTTTTGCGTAAGCTTGTCAAAAAATGCTTGAGTTCTTAAAAACAAATCAGAACTGTTACCTGAAATAACGTACTTTTTTCCGTAAAAAACAGTAAAAATGCCCTGATCTCTCAGATAATTTGCATAATCAAATTGTCCGAAGTTTTTTGCACCGTAAGGAACGGAAAATTTACCTTCAAGAGTTAATTCATCACCTATTCCAAAATCAGCCTTTTTGTCGGAAAAAATGCTTACTGCTGTTGTGCCGAATCTTGTTTTATTCGAATCAGAGATTTTTTTTACGTCAAAATGAAATTTTATTTTTTTGTTGGAATATTTTGGAACAGTTGTCACTGTACCCTCAATTTTGGCATCTTTAAAGATATATTTTTGAAGATTGTCGCTTTGTGGGGTTCTAAAATCGGTATAAAGTATTCCGAATAAAAATATAGACATCAAAATAAGCGCAAAACGCCTTGAAATTAAGTTATTATGCCAAGCTAAAATAACACTGAAAGCAAGCAATAAAGTGCAGATAATAACGGCTTTTAAATAAAACGCCGCAACAGAAAATATAAAAATCGACAAAAAAGTTACACTTTTTGAGATTTTATTTTCCATAGACTTTTACCCATTTTGCAAAACCTAAGTAAATTAAACTATATAAGGCGAAAAAATACCAGCATTTTATTTGCTTAAATTAAGTTAACAATAAGCCGAAAACAGGCAATACCTTTGAGTAATTTGTTTTTATATAGATAAGGGAAGTAAAGTAAGGTCTTGTCATGGTTAGCAATATTTCGGGCAGCAACAATGATTTCGGTCAAA
>JAEWLZ010000218.1 GCA_023457295.1 Cyanobacteria bacterium OH_PDB_112 | reverse complement strand
CCTGAAATATGCCCTTTTGTGTGCTTCAATAGTTTAACCATAAAATATTCTCCTAGAAATTATTTATATAAATATCTTCCGCACGAACCCAACTATCTTGAGGTTTTTCATTATAGCTTTGCTCATGGAGATGGTAAGCAATGAATTTGATTCTGTCCATAACCATATCCTTTGCCTTCAAATAGTCACTATTTGCATCTCCATGAGTTCTTTGGTGGAGAAGATAAGCTTCTTCACGAATTTTTTGCTCCAAAAGTTCTTCACGTTTGGCACTTTCCCAGTTAAAACGCGGATCAATATCCGGATGGGAAATATATTTAAAATAAGCTCTGTCACTTATATTTTTGTACAAGTCAGCCATAGCACAGACCTCCTGTGTTTTGATTCACCAACTGTATAATATCAGGTTGGGGATACAAGTTAATGCGACAAAATAATAAGATTTTTTTCTTGCCTAAAAGACTGGTTTTAAGGCTATTTTCTAATCTAATTGTTAATTTTTTCTATATAGTTATTTAAAATTCTTTTTTTCGCTTTATAATTACAAAAAATGATACTAAAAAGGAGACCTAAAATGCTAAACCCAAAAATCGAAAAAGCAATAAATGCGCAAATAAATGAAGAACTTTATTCTTCATACTTATATCTTGCAATGGCGGCACACCTTGCCAATATCGGACTTAACGGCTTTGCCAACTGGATGAACATTCAGGTAATGGAAGAAATGAACCACGCTAAATTCTTCTTTGATTTTGTTTTGGAAAGAGGCGGCAAAGTTGAGCTTAACCAAATCGCAAAACCTCCTTCAGAGTGGGATAACATCACACAAATTTTTGAAGAAACAGTGAAACACGAAAAACACATATCTTCAAGAATCAATGATATCGTAACTCTTGCTCTTGAAGAAAAAGACCATGCGACCGCATCATTTTTGCATTGGTTCGTTGACGAGCAAGTAGAAGAAGAAGCAACCGCCGAAGACTGGTTGAACAAACTTAAACTAACAAAAGCCGAAGGAACAGCTCTTTTCTTCCTTGATCAGGAAGCCGCAAAAAGAGTCTTTGTTCAGCCTGTTATGAAGGCATAAAAACGGATTTTTGACGGGAGTGAAACTCGCCTGATGAAAAAGGTTGAGGAGTGAAACTTTTTTATTAAAAAGCGGAACAGAGTCTAAGCCTTTTGAATTGTCCAATAATCCAAGACTACGCAAGTGAAGCAATCTTTAAAAAAGCGGTCTTTGAAAAAAGGCTGCTTTTTTGTTTATAAATTTTTGTAAAGTGTATTTTGAAAATAAAGCAATCATTTTTTTGTTTTATTTTAATAAAAATATAGTTGAAAATTATTTAAGTGAGAGGCAATTTCATGAAATCAAGAATGGATATTATTAAACAACGAGTTGTAAGAAATATTATTAAAAAACATCGAGCAGAACAAGCGGCAACAAAAAATGGTTGGCAAGATGTTGGCAGCCCCAAAAAACTATCTGAAATTTTAGCGGCTATTCATTCTCCTTTGGAAAAAACTCCCCCTAAAGATGTAATAGATTTTTTGCCGGAAATGAGGTCTTATTCTCGATTAGATGGAGCGGCATTAAAAAATATTCAAACAGAATTTAACTCTAAACATTCGCCTTTTCTCTCAATAGCTGAAGATGGTCGTGAAACAGAGCATTTATTTGTTCAACAATTCCATACCGTTCATACCCCTGATGGTGGCTGTTTAGATGTCCCGGGGAAATTGCCTTTTGTTTATGAATCAGGTTTTGAAACACCAAGTAAAAATATATTTGTTCAAAACAGAAATGAACTTCCTTTGCGTACAGATGCCACAAAAACACCATTACCGGATCAGGAACTTAAGCAAATGTCAGGACGAGCAGGAAGAAAAAAAGAAGATATAAAACCTGTTGATGTTGCGGCTACAATGCCTGAAAGAATGTCTCAAAAATTAAAAACTCCAAATATCAAAGAAACAAATCCTCTATAAAAAAGAAAAGATAAATAAAAGAAGCGGTACATTTGCACCGCTTCTTTTATTTATTCACGTCAAAAATCGCTACTTATCATCCAAAGCCGCAACGCCTGGAAGAGTTTTTCCTTCGATAAACTCCAAGCTTGCTCCGCCGCCTGTTGAAATATGAGAGAATGAATCTCTGTCAAGTTTGAATTTTTCAACAGCCGCAACTGTATCGCCACCGCCAAGAACACTTGTAGCACCGTTTTTAGTAGCTTCGGCAACTGCAAGCGCAACAGCTTTTGTACCTTCTTCAAATTTGTCAGTTTCAAAAGCACCGACAGGACCATTCCAAAGGATTGTTTTAGATTTTAATATAACATCCGCAATTTCTTTTCTTGCTTCAGGGCCTGCATCAACGCCTTCCCATCCGTCTGGAATTTCATTTGAAGGAACAAATTTTACATTTGCATCGTTGCTGAAATCATCCGCAATCAAAACATCTTTTGCAATGATAAGATTTACGCCTTTAGCTTTTGCCTTTGCAACAAGTTCATTTGCAAAATCGAGTTTGTCATCTTCACAAATTGAATTACCGATTTTACCGCCTTCGGCTTTTTTGAAAGTATATGTCATACCCCCGCCAAGAACGATATTGTCAACTTTGTCGATTAAATTTTCGATTACGCCGATTTTAGTAGAAACTTTGCTGCCACCTACAATTGCAGTGAAAGGTCTTGCGGGATTTTGAAGCAAAGAGCCAAGTGAGCTCAATTCTTTTTCCATCAAAAGACCAGAAACAGCTGGCGATAAAAGATGCGCCACACCTTCAGTTGAAGCATGAGCTCTGTGTGCCGCACCGAATGCGTCATTCACATAAAAATCGGCAAGTTCAGCAAGTTTTTTTGCAAATTCGGGGTCATTTTTTGTTTCTTCAGGGTAGAAACGAATATTTTCAAGCAAAGCCACATCGCCGTCTTTCAATGTTGCAAGCTGAGCTTTAACTTCCGTACCGATTGAATCGTTAAGCTTCAAAACAGGAGCTCCGATAAGCTCAGACAATCTTGCCGCAACAGGGTCAAGTGTTAAATCCGCATTGTTATCACCTTTTGGTCTGCCAAGGTGCGCAACCAAAATAACTTTTGCACCTGCATTTCGAAGATACTCAACTGTTGGAATAATCGCTCTGATACGAGTGTCATCCGTTACGTTTTTATTTGCATCCAAAGGGACATTCATATCCACTCTAACAAGAGCGCGTTTACCTTTAATATCTGTTAAATCTCTTACTGATTTTTTCATAATAAAACTCCTTTATTCTAAACTTTTATGCCTTAATTTTACAGAATAAAAGAGTTTTTACAACTGTTTTTTGAGAATAAGTTCACGAAATAAAATCAAAACCTAGTTAAGCATATCAATTCTTTTTTGGTGTCGACCGCCTTCAAAGTCAGTATTAATCCAAGTATCAACTATTTCAAGAGCAAGCTCTTTTGACACAATACGACCGCCCATAGTAAGAATATTCGCATCATTGTGTTTTCGACTCATTTCAGCACAATAAAGGTCATTACAGTTAGCGGCTCTAATACCTTTAACCTTATTTGCAGCAATACAAACTCCTATTCCCGAACCGCAAATTATTATTCCTTTCTCAAAATCCCTATTGGCGACTGCTGTTGCAACTTCTCTGGCAACAATCGGATAATCAACGGACTGCGAATCAAAGCAACCAAAATCTTTAAATTCATAATTTTTTTCTTTCAAAAAAGCGGCTACCTGCTCTTTCAACTCATATCCGCCGTGATCTGAGCCTATCGCTATTTTAGTCATAATTTACTCCTCTATATTAACAGCACCATGCCGCAAGATTTTATACTCATCGCCATAGACCAAAACAACCGTAGAAGCTAATCCTAAAGCGGGATATCCAAAATCTTCAATAATAAAATCAACTTTATCACCGACATATTCTTGAGCTTCTTCAAAAGTCATTGCAGGAGGCTCTCCCGAAAGATTTGCACTCGTTGTGGCAACAACACCTGAATACTCTAAAAACTCAAGTAAAACCGGATGATTGGGGATACGAAGCCCAACTGTGTCCATTCCTGATGTAACATACTCAGAAAGCAAATCAGATTTTTTAACAACAATTGTTAAACCGCCTGCCCAGTATTTTTCAGACAGTCTTTGCGCAAGGGGGGGAAAATTTTTTATATAAGGTAAAAAATCATCGACAGATGCCGCCATAAGAATAAGAGGTTTTGCCCCGTCCCTTTTTTTTATGTCATAAATTTTTTTACAGGCACTTTCATTCTCGGGAAGACAACCTAACCCCCAAACAGTATCTGTAGGATAAGCAAAAACCTCACCGTCTTTCAGACGACTCAAATATTCTTGAAGCTGTTTTTCGGTAAAAAATTTCATTACAAAATTATTTATTCAGAATAGTAATAACTTCTTCTGTAATATCAACTCCGCCATAAATAGCTGTCTTCTTGCTTAAAACAACACAAAGAGCTTTTTGTGCGGCAACTGTTTTAATCGCATTCATCACATTTGTTTCTAATTGTTGTTGCTCTGTTGCATACCATTTTTTAGCATCGTCAACTTTTGCCTGAAATTCTTTTGCATATTTGTCTTCAAGATTTTTTCTTTCAACAGGAGTGGAGCCTTGTGCTATAAGTCTTTTTTTATCTAAAAGAAATTTCTCAAGTTCTACATCTTTTTCATCAGCGGTTTTAACAACACTCACAGACTTTTGATACTTATCCCAAACCATCGCAACATCGATAACTCCTATATCATTAGCAGCCATTGCGGAAGAATTTGCACAAACCACAAAAGCCAATACCAAAAGAACATTCAAGATTTTTTTCATAATAATTTACTCCTTATTATTAGTACATTTCGCCAACATCAAACAAGAATCTGCCAGACTTGGAACGCCCTCCTCCAAGCGCAGATAAAGGATAACCGTAATCAAGTTTTATAGGACCTAAACCGGGGATATAAATTCTTAGACCAACCCCAGTTGAAATACCGTAACCCGGATAATGATAAACATCATCAACAACATTAGGACTCAAAATTCTTCCGGCATCTAAGAATGCCACAAGCCTCATATCATTAAAGAAGGTGTTTTGAGTAAGTTTATCCATCATCGGAATAGGTGTTCTAAATTCTGCCGTGGCCATCATCATTCCAAGACCGTTACCGCCTGTTGTTTGGTCAAAACCTCTTACAGAACGTATACCGCCTAAATTATATTGAGCAAAAAGAGGCGCCTCCGAATTGAGATTTATACCTGTTTTACCCATAAGCGCAATAGTTGATTTTTCTCCGACAGGGAAATATCTTTGTATTGTCGCATCAATTTTTCCAAAACTTCCCGCATCACCTGTTACTGCAAGATATTCTTTTGCTCCGGCATAAGCATATACCCCACTTCTTGGAGCTATGAAACTATCTCTTGTGTCATAAACAAGCTTTGGCCCTAGAGAAATAAATGTTCCACCGACAAGCATATTGGCTCTCTTGGCAAAATCAACTCCTGCCGCGGCAAAATCTGATTGAGACTGGTCAGCATTTCCTTCTTTAACATTTACATTTTCTATTCCAAGCGTGATGCCTCCTGACAAATGTTTAGTCTTTTCAAAAGGACGCATAAGTTCAAATTCTGTACCAAATCGTCTTTCTGTCGCCAAAGGTACTTGCCAGCTGGCATAATCTCTGGCAAAAGCTTTTGCCTGAAAAGAATTTTTTGACTGCATGAAATACGGGTCGTAAAATCTTGTTTCAAGTTGATAACTTGCACGTTTTAAAATACTGCTGTTGTTGAAGATAATACCACTACCGGTTGTAAAATCCACACCCAAGCTCTGTCCTCTTCCACGGAAATTATAATCCGTAAACCCTGTTGTTCCAAAAAGACCTGTTGCCGTATCAAAACCTCCGCCCAGTGAAATTGCACCCGAACGCTTTTCTTCTACTTCTATTTTTAGTGAATATTTTTCAGGGTCTTTTTCGCTTTGAGAAACAACCCTCTTAACATTCCCGAAAGCCCTTGTGTTAAAAAGTCTTTTCATATCATCCGCCAATGCCATCTCATTATAAATGTCACCGACTTTTGTCATCATATTTCTTTTAATTACAAAATCTTTAGTCTTTGTATTTCCGGCTATCTGAATATCCTCAATGTAACCTTCATCAATTTTTATGTCTATATAACCGTCCGGCTCATCTTTTATGGCTTTTACCCTTGCGAGAGTGTAGCCTTTTTCAGCGTACAAATCTTCAATTTGGTCAATCATATCATTGAGAGAATTTATATTTTGAGGCATTCCTATATTTTTGTTTACAACTCCCAAAATTTCACTGTCATCAAGTACGGAATTTCCTTGAATATTAAAACCTGTAACAGGAATATTTTCTTGCACAACTATTTTTAAAATCACACCTGAATCGGTTTTTTGGGGAAGAGCTTTCATGTTTTTGGTGAAATAGCCCATATTATAAATATCCTGAAGATCAGCTTTCACTCCTTCAATCGTATAAGGTGTTCCTTTTTGACTTTTGACTGCTTCTAGAATTTTTTCATCAGGAATAATGCTGTTTCCTTCTATTTCAACCTGTTTAATCAAATCTTTGAGAGGGTATTTTGTTACAAAACTTTGATCTTTTGGAGGTTCTGCAACAGGTAAAATTTCTTTTTCAGGAGGCATTTCCTGGGTAGTTTGTTCTACCAAAGGAGGATTAGTTTTTTCTTTTTTGAAAAAACTAAAAGCTTCAACCTTTTGTGTAAAGACTGAAATATTTAAAAAGAATATTATAAGTACTAAAAATATATTAAAAATTCGCATTAAAACTGTTTCTTTTTATAAAAACTCCCCTCGGATAATACGATTATAACACTGAAAAACTTAAGGTAAAATTGTTAAGCGTTTTTTTACCTTTTTATTTAATGTAAAATGCAAATACAAATACTAATATTATTATGAAAGGCGTAAAAATGATAAAATCGGTAGAATGGCAAAATAACAAAGTTAAAATGATAGATCAACTAAAAATCCCTCACAGCTTTGAGTTTGTCGATATAACAACATCGAATGAAATGTATACAGCCATAAAAGATATGATAGTGCGCGGTGCGCCTGCTATCGGCATTTCAGGGGCGCATGGAGTAGCTTTGGGAGCTTTAGAACTTGCAAATGAAACCGATATAAAAACTTTTCTTGAAAAATTAACAAAAACAGGAGAATATCTCAAATCCTCAAGACCTACTGCCGTAAATCTTGCTTGGGCAGTTGATAAACAAATTGAAGTCGCTAATAATTCAAAAGCAAAAACCGTAAAAGAAATAACTGAAGAACTCATCCAAAATAGTATCAAACTTGAAAATGAAGATATAGAAATTAACAAAAAAATAGGTGATTTTGGAGCAGAAGTTGTTCCACAAGGTGCTACTATTTTGACTCACTGTAATGCAGGAGCTCTTGCAACAGTAGGCTACGGAACAGCTCTTGGAGTCGTACGTTCCGCATTTACAAAAGACAAAACTATAAAAGTTTTTGCGGATGAAACTCGTCCACGTCAACAAGGAGCAAGGCTAACAACTTTTGAACTTGTACAAGACGGCATTGATACAACACTTATAACAGATGGTATGAGCGGTTATTTTATGTCAAAAGGAATGATAGATTTTGTTGTTGTAGGAGCGGATAGAATTGCGGCAAACGGTGATACAGCAAACAAAATCGGGACATATAATCTTGCCATAGTAGCAAAAGAACATAACGTGCCTTTTTACATTGCAGCACCTCTTTCAACAATAGACATAAACATTGAATCCGGAAATGAAATCCCGATAGAAGAACGTGACCACGAAGAAGTTACTCACATTAACGGCGAAAGAGTCTGCGCAGAAGGTGTAAAAATTATCAATCCCGGTTTTGACGTGACTCCGGCAAAATATATAGCAGGAATTATTACCGAAAAAGGAATACTAAAAGCTCCTTTTGAAAAATCAATAAAAGAAGCTTTCAAAATTTAAATCTCTAATGTAGCTTCGAGTATTTCACCGGCTATAAGCTGAGCTGCAGCTGTTTTGTCTTCAGCATTTCGAATCGGGCGGCCAACTATAATATAATCCACTTTTGCACGAATTGCATCATGAGGAGTCACAACTCTAACCTGATCATCAACAATAGACCAAGTAGGGCGAACTGCAGGACAAACTATTATAAAATCTTCACCCATTTTTTGGCGAATTTTTATAGCATCTTCCGCTGTTGCCACAACACCGTCAAGACCGTTTTGTTTAGCCAGCTCGGCAAGTTTCAGAGCATAATCTTCTATATTTAAAGAAACTCCTAACTCTTCTGTCAAAGTTCTTTGCCCATAACTTGTAAGAAGAGTGACTCCCAAAATAACAGGATTAGGACGTCCTGATTTTTTAGCAGCATCACGAGAAGCTTTTATTGTTTTTGAAATCATTTTTGATGAGCCCAAAATATTGATATTTAAAAAATCAACACCATGCCTTACAATATTTGCGCTTGCCTGTGCCGCAATATCTGGTATTTCACAAAACTTTCCGTCGAAATAAACTTTTGCGCCTTCTTCGGCTATCATTTTGAAAACTTCAGGCCCTACCGCACTAAAAAGCTGCAAGCCTACTTTGAACATTCCGACATAATCTTTTAATTCTTGAACAATTTCTCGGGCTTCTTCCAATGTATCAACGTCTAAAGCCAAAATTATACGATCTTTAGCGGGCAAACTCTTATCCATTTTTCTTCTTTCTATTATAAATTTTTAAAATTTTAATTCATTTTAGCCCATTTTCTTAAATTCTTCAACAAAATCATGCTGAATTACAACAGATTTAGGGTAATTTCGGGTAATTTTATATATTTTGTTGAATAAAACTTCAGATTTATGAGCAATAGCCAAGTGATTTTTGAAAAAATAAATATCTTGCAAAATTCTTTCAAAATCCAAATTTAAAATTTTCAACTCAGGATACATTTTAAGTTGCTTTACTTCTTTTTTTAAATTTAAGTCAATAATTTTTTGAGACATCATTAGCCCTCTTGTTTTTATCCTCTTATCTCTTCTACTGCTTAATAACTTCAAAAAATAAATTATTGCTATTTTGGGGATTTTTTTTTACAAAGCGTAATACATTAAAAAAACAAAGTCCGCTTTATTCAAGGATATAGCGGACTTTTACAAGTTTAATAATTCATCTGTTAATCATTTTTTGTAACTGTATAAATTCTTCCTGTTTGTTCATCACGAAAAACAAGTCTTAAATAAAACGGTTTTGTTACCGGAAATAATACATACTTTTCAATTTTTTCACCGGGATAAAATTTACTGTGAAAAAATATTATTTCAGAATATTTTATGGATTCATCTTTCATTCTTCTGTTAGTAAAAACATTGTAATACCATTCAAATGGCGATATCACAACGGCAAGAGCCCACGCTCCTCCAAGCGTCCAAACTCCCCAATCTTCCCAGGCATGAACTCTTTTTTTCAACAATTCATCAGCATTTTTACGAGTATTCACATAAGCTTCGCCACCTTCTTCACCGCCCTCAAACTGCCCGTCAATAAGCTTCAAAACCTTATCGGACTTATTTTCGACCGTAACATAATAAGCAGCATATCGATTTTTTAATTTGCTCTTAAGCTCCACTCCCTTAGCTGAAATCTTTATCTCCGGTTCATTTTCCAAATAACCCGCAAAAGCTTCCACAGGCATTAAACAAAAACAAACTAAAATAAGCAAAATCGCTGAAATTTTTTTCATGAAATAAGACTTTTCATATCTCTTACAGCCACATCAAGCCCTACCATAACAGCTTTTGCAACTATACTGTGTCCGATATTTAATTCTTCCATATGAGGTATTTTGGCAACAGGAACGACATTATTGTAATTAAGCCCATGTCCTGCATTAACTCTTAATCCTATTGAATTGGCAAATTCTGTTGCCTGAACAAGTTTTTCAAATTCTTTTTTTTCAAAAGAAGTGTTATAAGCCTCAGCATATTTTCCCGTATGAAGCTCTATAAACTGCGCTCCTGTATCTTTACTCTTTTGTATTTGCTCAATTTCAGCATCAATAAAAAGACTTACAACGATTCCATTTTCGACAAGAGGCTTTATAAAATTTTTCAAACGTTCAAAATTCCCTGCAACGTCGAGCCCGCCTTCCGTGGTAAGTTCCATACGTTTTTCAGGTACAAGTGTACAGCTGTAAGGTTTTATATCAAGAGCTATTTTTTGCATTTCATCAGTCGCGGCCATCTCAAGATTAAGGCGAGTTTTTATAGTTTGAGACAATATTGACACATCTCTGTCCTGAATATGACGTCTATCCTCGCGCAAATGAACCGTAATCGCATCAGCTCCCGCAAACTCACAAATTGCCGCCGCCGCAACAGGGTCTGGTTCTATACTTAATCTTGCCTGTCTGATTGTCGCAATATGGTCTATATTTACACCCAAAGTCGCCATTTTTTGTGTCCTTTTTTTACTAGTTCTCTTGAATTTTAAAACACTTTAGTCCTGTTTTTCAAGTTTTTTTTCAAGAGTATACGCAGCTGTTGTTGTTATATCAATAACTCGAGAAAAAGGCGGAGCATAAGTTATATCTATATTTATGAAGTCTTTTACAGTCATTTTACCGCTTAATGCGGAAGCAACTATATTTATACGTTTATCAATATCTCCATATCCTACTCCTTGAGCACCCAAAAGCCTTTTAGTCTTTTTATCAGCCACCATTTTTATACAAATAGGCTGAACATCAGGCATATAGCCTGCTTTGTCTTTTGAATGGATATTAACCGACACAACGTCATAACCCATTTTTTTTGCAACTTTTTCGCTAATTCCGGTCATTGAAATTTTTATATCAAAAAATTTCGTAATTGCAGACCCCAAAATCCCGTCAAATTCAGCATCTTTCCCTGCCAAAACAGAACCTACAACCCTTCCTTCTTTGTTAGCTGTTGAGCCAAGCGGAATCCAAACAGGTTCTCCCGTGACAAGATTTATTTTTTCAACACAATCACCAGCCGCAAAAACATTGGAAATATTTGTTCGCATCTGTTTATCTACTTTTATCGCTCCTGTTGTACCGATTTCTATACCGGCATCTTTTGCTATTTCCATATTTGGACGGACCCCCAATGATAAAAGCGCCAAATCAGCATCCAAAACTTTGCCTGATTCCAGTTCTATTTTTTTAAGAATTCCGTTTTCATCAGCAATAAAACTCTTAACACTGTCTGATAAAATAACAGATTCAGGATATTTTTCCTCTATCATTTCTTTTAAAGCAGCAGCGATATCCTCATCCAATACAGGCATGATTTGCTGTTGTTTTTCTATTATTTTTACATCAAGACCCTGTTTTGCGAAAGCTTCAAACATTTCTATACCTATATATCCGCCTCCTATAATTACGGCTTTTTTAGATTTTTTCATAGCCTTCATTATGTCAAAAGCGTCTTGAAGAGTCCTTATGGTAAAAATATTTTTTGCATCCATCCCGTTAATTGGAGGAACAAAAGGTCTTGCTCCTGTCGCAATCAAAAGTTTTGTATATTTTTTATCAAAAACTTCTCCTGTTTTAAGATTTTTAACTTTTACAAAATTTTCATTTGTATCGATTTTAATAACTCTGTGCATAGCATAGACATCAACACCCATGTCTTTTTCAAACTGGTCTACGGTATACTCGACAAGCTGCCTGTAATCGGCAAATTCTCCTCCGACATAAAAAGGTAAACCGCAGGCTGAATACGAAATATACTCATCATCAGCAAAAATTGTGATATTTAAATCAGGATTTTCTCTTTTTGCCTTTGCCGCAGCTTTTGTACCCGCAGCAATCGCACCGATGATTACAATATCTTCCATAAAATCTCCTTTATTTATCAAAAATTATAGCCCATTCGTATAAAAGTTAAAACCCTCGAAAGTAGAAACTTTATTACCTTTTTTCTCCATGCTAACATGTAGGCAAAAAGGTGATGAGAAAAATGTTTACTGCTAAAATAACCGTAAAATTTAAAAAAAATATCAAAAACCCCGAAACTCAAACTCTTGAAACGTTATTGAAAAGACTTTCAATTGACGAAATAAAAGGCATTAAATATGCAAAATTTTACGAATTTAAAATTGATGCAAAAAATAAATCCGAAGCGGAAAAAATAGCCGAAGAACTTGCCAAAAATATCCTAAGCAACCCCATAATAGAAGAAACAGAGGTAGCTGTATCAAATGAATAAACCGCCTGCAAAAGCCGCTATTATTGTCTTTCCGGGAACAAATTGCGAACAGGAAACCAAAGACGCCTGTGAATCCTTCGGCTTTGAAACATCGCTTGTTTGGCATGAAGATGAAATAAAAGATTTCGACCTTATAATTTTACCGGGAGGATTTTCTTACGGTGACCATATTTCCTCGGGACGCATAGCCAAATTCAGCCCCATAATTGAAAAAATTAAAGACTTTAAAGGATTTATTTTAGGGATTTGCAATGGATTTCAAATCCTTTGCGAGACAGGACTTTTACCAGGGATTTTAATTACAAATGAAAAACTTAAATTCATTTCAAAGACCACAGAAATAAATTTTGAAGGAAAACTTCTGAACATTCCGATAGCACATCATCAAGGTAATTATTTTTTTGAAGAAGAACTTCCTTCTCATATAAAAACTTTCAAATACACTCAAAACCCCAACGGCTCAAAACACGATATAGCAGGAATATGGGATACAGCAAAAAATATTATGGGACTTATGCCCCACCCTGAAAGAGCATTTTTTGAAGAACAAAATTCTACCGATGGCAGAGTTATTTTTGAAGAAATTAAAAAGGTTTTAGAAAAATGCAAAAAATAATACCTGAACTGGCGCAAAAACTTAATATAAAGCCTTTTGAGTATGATTACATAGTAAAAAAACTCAACCGTGAGCCGAATGAATTCGAGCTTTATCTTTTTTCGGCCATGTACTCAGAACACTGTGGCTACAAACATTCCAAGCTTCTTTTAAAAAACCTTTATCGAGAAGGCGGTGTTTTTTGCAATGAAAACGCAGGCGGTATTGAAATAGGTGATTATACGGTTGTTTTTAAAATCGAATCCCACAACCATCCCTCGGCCGTTGAGCCCTTTAATGGTGCTGCCACTGGCATTGGTGGGATTATAAGAGATATTTTGGCTATGAATGCCCGCCCTATTGCTTTAATGAATTCTCTAAAATTCGGAAACCTAAAAAACCCTATAAATAAAAGGCTCCTAGATGGTGTTGTAAGCGGTATTTCTTCCTATGGAAACTGTATTGGAGTCCCCACAATCGGAGGCGAAGTTGAATTTAATGAATGTTACGATGCCCAACCAATTGTAAATGTTATGGCGGTAGGCTTTGCAAAAAGCAGTGAAATAAAAACCTCAAAAGCAAAAACAAATTTAAAACTCCTACTTTTGGGCTCCATTACAGGCTTTGACGGACTTGGAGGGGCTGCTTTTGCATCAAAAGAACTGGATAATGATGAACAAAACAGACTTAGTGTTCAAATAGCAGACCCTTTTATGAAAAAACGTCTCATAGAAGCCTCTTTGGAAATTTTCAGAATAAAAGGGGTAGAAGCCTGTCAAGACTGCGGTGCGGCGGGAATTTTATCTTCAACTTCAGAAATGGGATACAAAAGTCACTGCGGAGTAAATCTTTATCTGGAAAAAGTTCATGCCGCAGAAGGAATAAAACCATACGAAATAATGCTTTCAGAATCACAAGAGCGAATGGTTTTTGCCTTAGAAGAAGAAGCTGTTCAAGATGTATTAAAAATAGCAAAAAAATATGAACTAAATGCAAATATAATAGGTGAAATGACCCTTTCCGGAGATTATAATGTTTTTTACCGTGATGAGCTTTGCGGTTCTATTCCTTGCAAAATTTTGGCAGAAGCCCCTTTATATGAACTGGAAGAAAATTTTACAGTAGCAAAAAATAATGTCGAAAAAATATTTTTTTCTGAAAAAAATGTCAAAACTCTTATAAATTCACCCAACTTTGCATCAAAAAATTATATTTTTGAGCAGTATGATTTTACTGTTCAAGGAAGATGTATAGCCTCTCCCGATAGCTCGGGAAGTGCCGCTTTGTGGCTTAAAGAAGCAAATTGTGTATTGGGTTTTTCGATGGATTCAAATCCTGATGAAGTGAAAAAAAATCCTTATAAGGGAACTTTTGACACGGTAGTCGAAAGTTACAAAAATCTCACAGCATCAGGGTTTGAGCCAAAAGCAATAACCAACTGCTTAAATTTTGGAAACCCTGAAAAATCAGATGTAGCAAGCTCTTTTATAAAAACCTTAAACGGGATGAACGATGCTTTAAAAATGCTTAAAATCCCTGTTGTATCTGGTAATGTCTCTTTTTATAACGAATATGGCGACGGCAAAATTTATCCTACCCCAACTATCGGGATGCTAGGCATTGCAGCAAATTATAAAGACTTGCGCAAAAGTAAATTTGATAC
>JAEWLZ010000217.1 GCA_023457295.1 Cyanobacteria bacterium OH_PDB_112 | reverse complement strand
GCACAAGTGCGATACAAGGCAGAATTGGGATTATATTCAGATGTTCTTCGCGCAAAAACTGCTCTGGTTGAAGCGGAGCAAAAGCAGATTTCGGCAGAAAAAAACTATGCGGTAGCCAAAAGAGCCTTGGGGCTGCTTTTGGGCCGTGATGATTCTATCAATATTGCACAGCTTGTCCCTGTTGTCCCTGTAAAAGAAATGACTTATTATCACGAGGCTGCATCTTGTCGTAATGACATAAAGGCAATGGAAGTCCGCGTTGAAAATGCCAAAAATGGTGTAAAGTTTGCGGCTGCTGATATTTTTCCGACTTTTGGCGTGACAGGTGGCTACCAACTTTATGACAGCAAAGTTCCATTTGGGGCGCAGGGCAACAATTACTTCGCCGCAGGGGCTTTGAGTTGGAACGTTTTTGACGGCAATCGTCGTAAATACGAAAAACTAAAAGCAAAAGACCGCGAAACAGAAATACAAGAGTATTTGGCGGGAATGAAAAAACACGTTTCATACAGGGTCTATGAGTCATATTTGACTGTAAATGAAACTCGCAAAAATCTTGAGATGGCAGATGCCGCGCTTAAATCAGCAGAAGAAGGCAAAAGACTCGTCTTCAAAAGATGGGAGGCTTCTTTATCACCATTTGTGGATTTGATGGATGCGCAAACCAATCTTGATAAAACCAGAGCAAATTTTGTAAAAAGCCAAAATGATTATGTTTCAGCAGTGGTCAATCTTTGCTTCGAAAGCGGGATTTTGACTAAAGAAATGCAACTTGAATAAGGAAAAAACGATGAAAAAAAATCTTCTTATTATATCATTAGCAGCGTTGATGCTAACAGGATGCGGAAAAAGTGAACAAGACAGCCACCCTGTTGTGGAAGGTGTTACGACACAAGTGGTCAAAAAATCCACTGTGGACGAATATTATCAGACATCTGCCACCGTTAAAGCTACAACTTCAAGCGTTGTCTCATCGATGATTATGGGGCGAGTGACGGCTCTTAATGTTCAAGAAGGAGATTTCGTCAAAAAAGGACAGGTGCTTTTGACTATTGACAGTCGAGATACGGCACAAAGATCAATAGGTGCAAAAGCTGGAGTAAATGAGGCTTCTAGCGGAGCTCAACAGGCTAATCAAGCAAGGATTTTGGCAAACAAAACCTACCAAAGATACAAAAAGCTTTATGACGAAAAGGTTATCACTCGACAAGAATTTGATACCATTGCTACTCAAAGAAATGTCGCCGAACTCGAATTTCAAAGAGCTCAATCAGGCGTCACCAGAGCAAAGGCAGGCTTAGGAGAGGTGAATGTTTATCAAAGTTATGCAAAAGTTACAGCACCTGTGAGCGGTTTTGTTGTTCAAAAAAACATCGACCTTGGCTCTACTGCGGTAGCAGGGCAGCCTTTGTTTACAGTTGAAGCACCTTCTGAGGCTGAGATTTCGGCAGATGTGGCTGAGAGTTATTTACCCAAAATTAAAAAAGATATGCCTGTGAGTTTAGAAGCTGAAGGTAAAATCATTCAAAGCAAAATCATAGCCATCGTACCCAAAATAAATCCTATGACGCGTACTTTCAGAATTAAAACCTCAGTGGATGGATTGAATTCTGGGCAATACATCAAAGTCAAAATACCCGTTGGTAAAAAAGAAGCAATCATAGTGCCGACTTACGCAATCGTCCAAAAAGGGCAGCTGACAGGAGTCTATGTCGTGGATAAAAACAACATAATTTCATACCGACTTATCAGAAAAGGTGATGAAACCTACGGCAAAGTAGAGGTTTTAACGGGGCTCAACCCTGATGACAAAATCATAATAAAAGGCATAGAAAACGCAGTGGACGGAGGAAAAATAAAATGAGCCAAAAGCTAGGTATAGCAGGGCAAATTGCTAAAATTTTCATTAAGTCAAAACTTACTCCGTTGATAATTTTGGCGTCGATTGTTTTGGGGCTTTTTGCGGTTGTGGTTACTCCTCGAGAGGAAGAACCACAAATAATTGTACCGATGGCAGATGTTTTTGTGCAATACCCAGGTGAAAGTGCAAAAGAAGTCGAGACAAGGGTTACAACTCCAATGGAAAAACTTTTGTGGGAAATTAAAGGAGTCGAATATATTTATTCTGTAGCAAAACCAGGGATGAATATGACTATTGTGAGGTTTTTGGTTGGGCAAAATGAAGAAGACAGTATAGTCAAACTTTATAACAAACTTATGTCAAACTATGATCGCATTCCTCAAGGAGTTTCTGCTCCGCTTGTCAAAGTCCGCTCGATTGACGATGTGCCAATTTTGTCGATGACTTTATCCAGCAAAAATCTTAACTATACTGGCTATGAACTTCGTCGTGTTGCCGCAGAAATTGCAGATACGCTCAAAAAAGGTGACAATGTTTCTGAAATTAATATTATAGGCGGGCAAAAAAGACAAGTAAAAGTGACTTTTGACCCGATAAAACTCAATGGGTATAATCTTCCTGCGCCTCAGATTATTCAGACTTTGCAACGCTCTAATGTGAATTCCGGTGAAGCCAAGACACCTTTTGGCGGAACTGAAGTTGTGGTTCAAACAGGTGGATTTTTTAATTCGGCAGAAGACATCAATAAACTTGTAGTAGGCGTTTATAACTCAGTTCCTATTTATCTTGGCAATGTTGCAACGATTGAAGATACAGCAGAAGAACCCAGCAATTATGTCTTTAATTATGACAAAGAATCAGGAACAAATGAAGCTGTGACAATATCTCTTGCTAAGAAAAAAGGTGCAAATGCAACAAATGTGGCAGAAGATGCCATCGAAAAAATCGAAGAAATGAAAGGGGAAATAATTCCTCACGATATAAATATCACCATAATCCGTAATTATGGAGAAACTGCAAAAGAGAAGTCTGATGAGCTTTTAGAGCATATGATGATAGCGACAATTTCGGTTATTATCCTAATCGCGCTGTTTCTAGGCAAAAGAGAGGCTATGGTCGTTGCAGTAGCTGTACCTGTGACACTTGCCTTGACGCTGTTGATTAGTTTCTTGATGGGATACACTCTCAATCGGGTTACGCTTTTTGCATTGATATTTTCTATAGGAATACTTGTTGATGATGCGATTGTGGTTGTCGAAAACATCCATAGGCATTTCACTCTGGGCAAAGCTGATGAGCAAACTGCCATAGAAGCCGTAGACGAGGTTGGGAATCCAACTATCTTGGCAACTTTTACTGTTGTAGCTTCACTTCTGCCGATGGCATTTGTATCAGGACTTATGGGGCCATATATGCGCCCTATTCCTGTCGGGGCATCTGCCGCTATGGTATTTTCCCTTTTGGTGGCGTTTATAGTGAGTCCTTGGCTTAGTTATATAGTACTGAAAGATGTTTCAAAACAAGAACACCACAATGAAAAAGAAGACAAGCTGGTAACTTATTACAAAAATATCCTAACACCGCTAATTGAAAATCGAAATAAGCGGAAAAAGGCTATTACAGTCATTGCTGGGCTTTTGGTGCTTTCTTTGTTGCTAATTCCGCTTCGAGCAGTGCAGTTTAAGATGCTTCCTTTTGATAATAAAAGTGAACTTCAGCTAATTGTTGATATGCCTGCAGGTACAACACTTGAGCAGACTTCTATGG
>JAEWLZ010000216.1 GCA_023457295.1 Cyanobacteria bacterium OH_PDB_112 | reverse complement strand
TAGCCCAGCACGATGCCGCCGATCAGGTTGGGCACGAAAAAGCCCGCGCGGTAGAGATTGCGCAGCCGCGCCTTGCTGGTGGCCAACAGGGAGAGCAGAAAACCAACCACATTGACAAACACAATGTTAATGGCCGTATACAGAAGGGTGATGGCAAAGGAGTAGAGAAATTGGGGCTGGCTGAACATGCCCGTGAAATTGGCCAAACCAACCCAGGAAACCACCGGCTGCACGCCGTCCCAATCCGTCATCGAATAGTAGATGCCGATGAAGAACGGGCAAATGATGACCATGACAAACGCCAGCGCGCAGGGAAAAATGAACAGCGCATCGACCCAGCCCCGCCTTTTCAAAACACATCCGCCTCCGTATGCCTGCACCTGCGTGCAGCCTTGATAGGGTGATTGGCCGCTACACGGCCTTGCGCGCCCAACGGCACGAAAACCGGCCAAAGCCGGTCAGGCGCACAGCCTCGCGGCCGCTTGCCGGAGATGGCAAAGGGTCGCGAGGCCGGCACACGCCCCGTCCGGACGGGGCAAGAGGGAGAGGGGAGAACCCAAAGGCTCTCCCCTGTGGAGCAATGTTACTTGCCGATGCTGGCGAAGGCAGCGGTCACATCCGCGACGAAGGCATCCACGTCCTTGTCCACCGCGAACAGCTCGAAGATCGGGCCCAGCGTGTACTGGTTGAAGCCATCGGGATTGCGGCCGAAGTACCAGTTAAAGTTGCCACCGCGCGCGCTGGCCTCGACCAACGCCTTGGAGAACTGACCGGAGGGCAGCAGCGAGACGGACTTGAACGCGGGCACCATGCCAGCTTCTTTCACCATGTAGTTGGCGCCGGCTTCGCTGGTGGCCATGTAATCCAGGAAGGCGAACGCCGCAGCCTGTTGCTCGGGGGTCGCCTGGCTGTTGACCACAAACCAGGACGGGGCAGCCATGAACAGCCCCTGCGTGGGCTCCTCGGTGTAGCAGTGGGAGATGTAGCCCATCGGGAACGTCGCGCCCAGCTGCGCCATGTTGGGGTCAATCCAGTTGCCCTGCGTGATGAACGCGGCCTTGCCGGAGGCAAAGGCGGCCACCTGCGCATCATAGTTGCCATTGACGAGGATTTCCTGATCGGAATACTGGTACAGCAGCGCAAGGTAGTTGGCAAACGCGGTCAGGCGCTCGGTGTCCACTTCCCCGGCCAGGCACTTGTCGTGCACGGAGGAATCGTTGTAATCCAGATAGCCGGCATAGTACGCGTTGAACACGTGCTGAGAGGTCACCCACCACAGCCCGCCGGAGGTGGAAGTGCCGCAGGAAACCACGGAGTCCAGCCCGAGGTCGGCCTTCATGCCGTCCAGCTTTTCAAAGGCAGCCTTCACCGCCGAGAAGGTCGTCAGGGTAGCGGGATCGATCTCCGCAGCCTTGAGGATGTCGGCGTTGTAGCCAAGGCCAAAGCCTTCCATGGCGATGGGGAAGCCAACGGGCTTGCCTTCCGGCGAGTAGTACGCCAAATCGGTATCGGCGACCCACGCGCAGGAGCTCATGTCGGCGATGTAATCCTTCCACAGATCATACCCGCCAGCGCCTTCGATCATGAAGATCACGGGCATCTGATCGGCGGCCAGCTTGGCCTTGATGGCCCCGCCGTAATCCGCGCCGCCGCCCAAAGTTTCGGCCGTCACGGTCACGCCTTCGGTTTCAGACGAGTAGAGCTTCACAAAGTCCTGGAGCATGGGGTCGATTTCGACCTTCAACTGGAATACATTGATGGCGACTTCAGCCGAGGCTGCGCCCACCATGCCCAGCAGCAGCAGGGCAGTCAACAGGATCGATAGCAGCTTTTTCATGAACTGATCCTCCCTTTTCCTGATCCAATTTTGGTACCAGATGATACTTTGATTATAGGCAATCCCAAAACGTTAATATATCAAAAATTCGATTTTCATGTTATAATTCTTGTCTATTGTATGGTTTGCTATAGAAAAGCGGGATAGAGGTGTGTAAAATGGAGCATGAACGGTGGCTGCAGGCGACGTATACCTTACACCATGCGCTTTGCCTGCCGGTGCGGCTGTTTGCGCAAGGGCAGGAAAAGCTCTCGTTGCCTGCCACACGTGACCCGGTGTGGGAGCAGCTCACCTGTGGGGGGACGCCAGACACTTGGCCAGCGCAGCCCAACCGCTCCACGGTGCAATATCTGTTGGGGCGCACGGGGGAGCGCTACATCTGCCAGTTTATGGAGGCGGCCTGCGTTATCTGCATCGGACCATTTTGTATGGATACGCTGCATGATAAGGAACTCAATCGCCAACTGCGCATCTACTTTGCGACGACCCGGGAACGGGAAACGATCCGTGCGTCCATTATAGCGCTGCGCAGGCTCTCGGAGGACTGCTGCTTTTACACCGGGCAACTGCTCCAGCAGCTGTGCGGCACGCTGGAATCACCCCGCGAGGCGGCGGCGCAAGCGTTGCTCAGCGAGCCCGGGCATGCGGCGGACGAGCTGTACCGGCACCCGCCCTACTTCCTGGAGCGGGAGGTTTCGCAGTGCATTGCGGAACAGGACGAGAAAAACGCCCTCTCGATTTTGCGTGAAATCAACCGGCTGCAGCGGGCGAACCTATCCGACGAGCCCCTGCGCTCGCTGAAGAACTCGCTGATCTGCAGCTGCTCGCTCTTCACCCGCGCGGCCATCGCGGGCGGCGCCATGCCGGATGCGGCGTTCTCCCATAGCGATGCTTGCATCCGCGCCATTGAGGAAATGCGTGACCTCACGCTGCTGGCTGAGTACGAATACACCATGGTAAGGCAGTTCATCCACCTGGTGCGCAGCCGCAAGGAGGGCGGTGTTTCCGC
>JAEWLZ010000215.1 GCA_023457295.1 Cyanobacteria bacterium OH_PDB_112 | reverse complement strand
AGGCTGCATTGTATAAATTGTTAAAATAAAACACAACCCCACAATTACAATTCCCGGAGGAACTTGTTGTGTCCCTAAGGCTGTTTTCAAAATTGAAAAAACTATTACAAAGCGCAAAAAACTTGTCATGCAGGTAAAAATAAACGGCAAAAACGAGAATAGCGTCATTACGACGAGCAGTTGTAATATAGGATTTAAATCTTTTAATACTGATTCCATTTTATTCTTTTTGCAACCTCTTCATTAAGTCTTTAAAAACTTTTGGCTGTTCGATTTCTTCTTTTTGCAAAGGAGTGTCAAAGTTTTTAAAACTTTCAGTAATACTTTTTGAGCAATATTTTGTTTGATTTACGGATTCTTTTTTAGAATCTTCTTTAAAATTTTCGTCATTTATTTCAAGCTTAGTCAAAAAAGAAGTGTGTTCCGCGTCTGTCGCTATCAAAACCCTTTCTCCTCCCGCTCTTATTACATGCAATGTTTTTCTGGGTTCTAATGACAGAGAAGTTTCTATTTCCAAAAAATTATTGTGACTTCTTGCTCCGCGTCTTGATACAGAGCATTTTTTGACGACAAAAAATCCTATAAAGATAATCCCTATCATCGCAAGTGTATAAACGCTGAAACCTACTAAATAGTTATACATTATTAAATATCCTCATCGTCAAAGTCATCATCGAAGTCATCATCATCCAAATCATCATCATCGATATCAAAATCATCTAAATCAAAATCATCGTCATTTTCCGCCGTTGTTTCAGTGGAAGCGGCAGCAGCAGGTGATTCTTCGGGAATTTCGTCTTCTGATGTTTCTTTTGATTCTTCGGTGAAAATTTCTTTTATTAAAACACCGTACTTATCGTCTATAATTACGAGTTCGCCTTTTGCAATAGGGTTATTTTCGACTTTTAGCGTAATGTCATTTTTATAAACATCAGCTAAATCAACAATCAAACCTTTGCTGATTTGTCGAAGTTCGCCTAAAGGCATTTTTATTTTGTCAAATTCGGCGGTCATATCAACCTGAATCATATCCCACCGGTTTTTGTTTGTTTTTGTGTCTGTCATATTATCCTCGCTGGTTTCATAATCTGAATTTTCCTGATAGTTGTAAACAAGCATGGGGTCGGGGTTTACATTAAATTTGAAATCAAAATCACCTGTTATTTTCATAGAACTTATGTTGCTTTTTTCAAGAACTACAAGATCTTCTTTTTGTAAAAGTTTGACATCTTCAAGCAAAATTTTTGTTTTGCCGACAAAAATATCAACTTCAACAGGGCATTTTTCAAAAAACTTCTCTGAAACCGAATCTTCAATTGGGGGTAAGGTTTCGGCTTCTTCAAGAAGTTGTGCGGGAAAAATCATTATAATTTTTCCTGAAATGTCGTCTTTTTTATTTAAAAAAGTGAAATAAAGGTATTCTTTTTTGAATTCATTCTCTTGAATAAGTTGTTTAATTTTTCCTTTAGGAGGGAAATATTTTGCAGTTTCTCTGTATAAATTATGATTGAAGGCGGTCAAAACTTTAGCTTCAAGCTCTGTCAGATATTCGATTTCAAAACCGTATTCACTTTTGCCTAAAGCTACTTCAAGCAATATATCCGTTGCGTTTTGGGAAATTTTTAAAGAGGTCGCAATATCATCGTAAAGCTTTATCTGGGTTACAAAAAAGCTGTCATTTTTTGTTGTAATGTTGGGAGTTTTTGAAATTGATACAAGTTTAAACTCAATTTCTGATTCAAAGAAATTTTTTATAGCATTATTTAAAACCTCTTCCAAAGTATTTTTATACCATGCAAAAGAATTATTTAAATTTAAATTTGATTTTGCGGTCAATTCCGCAATATCGTTTGACACTTTCCCTTTTAACCCCCATTAAAAAGGTTGTTACCTTCTTATTCCCCATAACTTGCATAAAGGCTTTTCGCCTTCTACCCTAGAATACTATTTTTAGGAATTAGGGTAATCAACCGTTTGTTGTATATTAATGCATAAACTTAAATTAAGAATCTGTTAAATAATTTTATAAATAAGAGGTTCTTTTTGGATTTTTTCAGAAGAAATTTGATAAGCTTCATAAATCATTTCAATTATTTTTTCATTTTTTTCTGAATTCGAGTGAATAATGGCTATAGTTTCACCATTTTGAACAGCATCTCCGATTTTTTTATTTAAAATTATGCCGACAGAATAATCAATCGGGTCTTCTTTTTTATCACGCCCTGCTCCAAGAAGTTTTGCCGCTTTTGCAAGAGTCAAAGCATCGGAGGTTTTTAAAAATCCTGAATTTTTTGATTTTATTTCAATTTGATATTTCGCTTCCGGCAAGCCTTTTGATAAATTTCCTCCTTGAGCGGTTACAAGTTGTTCAAATTTTGAATATGCGGAGCCGTTATCGAGAAGTTTTTCCAGAATTTCTCTTGCTTCATTTTCTGATTTTGCTTTTTTTGCTTCCAGCATAGCTATTGTCCCTAATCTAAGAGTCAATTCCCTTGTGTCTTTTGGACCTTTGCCCTTTAAAACGTCTATGGCTTCTTTGACTTCAAGACTGTTTCCGATGGCGCATCCTAAAGGTTCTTCCATTGATGTAATAGCACAAATCAATTTTCTTCCGAGCTTAGATGCAACTTTTGACATCATTATTGATAGTTCTTCTGCTTGTTCTTTGGTTTTAATAAAAGCTCCTGAGCCGTATTTTACGTCAAGAACAATAATATTTGCGCCTGCCGCAATTTTTTTTGATACGACACTTGAGGCTATAAGCCCCATACAATCTACTGTCGCAGTTACATCGCGAAGAGCGTAAAGTTTGCCGTCAGCCGGAGCAAATTTAAGCGTTTGCCCTGCTATTGCAACACCTATATTTTTTACTTGTTCTAAAAAATCTTCTATCGGCAAAGATGTATTGAAACCCGGTATTGATTCAAGTTTATCGATGGTGCCGCCTGTATGTCCTAGGCTTCTTCCCGATAATTTGGCAACAGGCAGTCCTGC
>JAEWLZ010000214.1 GCA_023457295.1 Cyanobacteria bacterium OH_PDB_112 | reverse complement strand
GTCTTTTTGAGTAACCGGAATAAATCCGGGACCTGTCAAAGCAACATCAAGAGGTCTTTGAGTTTCAGCAGAAACTCCAACAGCATAATTTGTTCTAGGAACCCCTGTTATTCTGCCTGAATCTTTCAAAATATTTTCGAAACGCACAGCCTTATAGCCGTTTGTATTATAGTTTGCGGCACTTGTTGTCAAATAGCCGAGTTTTTCAAACTCAACCATTGTGTTATTTACTGTTTTTGCGATTATTCCTTGTAAATTATTCATTTTTTATCCTCTAATTATCCGCGTCCTAATTGCTGTATGGTCTGTGTCAAAAGATTGTTTTGGATGATAAACATCTGTCTGTTTGCCGCAAAACTTCTTCTTATAGGAATAAGTTTCAAAAATTCTGACTGAAGCATAACGTTTGAAGCTTCTTGAAACCCTTGTTTTATATCAGGTTTTCTTATTAACGCTCCTTTGTCTGAAACTATTCCCAAAGTTGAAACATACTCAAGTTCTTTTGTTTCACGATTAAGAACAGAAATTTGCCCGTCTGAAGACAATTTGACATCTTCATGAACTTCCGGTAATTTTCTAAACTTCACAGGTTCTCCTGAATTAGAAAGAATTTTTTGCCCTTCCAAAGTTAAAAGAAATCCGTTTTTATCAATTTGAAAACGTCCGTCACGAGTAGCTTTTATACCTTGAGGTCCAAGATATTGAAAAAATCCGTCACCCGTAATTGCAAAATCTAAAGGTTTATCAGTTTTGGTAATACGTCCCGTCTGATTATCACGAACTTCAGATATAGCATTTGCTCCGATAACTTCAGCGAAAGATGACAAAATAGCATCTCTGCCTTGATAACCTGTTTTGTTATAACCAAGAATATTATCGTTAACGATTCCGAAAAGCTTTGTCTGAGTGTTCATACCACGGATAGAAGTACTTATACCGTCTTCGTTATAATAAACTCCGCCATATATTTTCATAACTTCTCCAATACGTGATTTAACCTAATATTTTCTGTTTCGAAATATCGGCGCAACTCTTTATTAATTAACAAAAAGATTGGAAATTCATCTTTTTGACCTATTTTTTGAACTTTAAATAATTTAATCAACCCTATAAAAATAACTTCATAGTGCAAACAATCAGGATTTTTAAAGTTTAAAAACGCTTTTTGAGGGTATTCAATTAGTATAAAAGCTATGCTATGATTGAAGTATAGGTTTTTAACATAAGGAGAAGTTTCATGACCTTTGGAGTGAACCCTTCAGAATGGAAACCACAGGTAAATACTAACAAAGCCCAGGCATTAGATAATAACGGTCGAGGCTCATCAGCAGGCGGAGGCTTTGCAGGTTCTGCTTTTGGACAAAAAGAACCACAACCTTTAGAAGATGAAATAGAATTTTCTTCTAAAAAAAAGAAAGATGTTGACGAAAAAATTCAGGACGATGTCTCGAATTTATTCACTAAAATTATAAATTTTTTAAAAAAATTGCTAAAAAAATTTATTTAAACATTAAAAATAATATTTTATAAAATCCCGATAAATTAATATTATATCGGGATTTTGTAAATTTTTGTAACACATGTGTAAAAAATTAGGCAATTTTATTTTTCACCTTCGTTTAAAAGAACATAATAAGAAAATAGTTGAATGGTTAGTTATAAAAAAATTATTATAAGGAGAAATTTATGATTCACGCGGTTAGTTTCGGTTCGCAACAACAAGCCCAACAAGAAAAAAAATTCCCGGCAGTTGCCACGGTGGTAGGTCTTGGCGCAGGCGCAGGAGCTGGGTATTTTCTTAAAGATCCTAAATACAAAGATGCCGATTCTTTTCTCAACTCATCCGAAGCAGAAGGTGATTTAAAAAATGTAACATCTAATGATGACAATAAAAGTCATATAGAAAAATTGCAAAACGCCTTAAAAGCAGGTAAAGACTCTGATGAAAAAAATAAAAAAACCATCGAAACTTTATTTTCCGGCGACAAAAAAGAAGTTGCCCTTGCTGATGTATTAAAAGAAGCCGAAGGAAAACCTTCCGTTGATGATTTAAAAGCAGTTTTGGCGGACAAAGCTGAAGAAACAATGGCTAAAACTCACGAAGACGAATTGGCAGAAGTTAAAAAAGCAGCAGAGGCTTTGGAAAAAGGTAAAGATAACTCCGTAGGTGATAATATCAAAATTTATAAAGATTCAGAAGGTAAAGTAACAGTTGAACGCGGAAAAAAAGACGGCGCAACTCAAGCTTCAAAAACATTTAAAATGGATGAAGGCGAAAAAATACAAAAACTTACAGTCGCTTCTGATGAACTTAGCGTTGCAGACCACACAGCTATAGATAAAATAGCTAAAGAAAAACTTGTTGATAAAACAGAAGCCGTTGACAAAGTTGGCGACAAATTTGTTCAGGTAAAAAAATCTGCTGACGGCAAATCAGTAACTTACCAATTCGGTACTATGGAATCTAAATTCGTTATTAATGAGTCTAAAGAAAATTCTCTAACAAAAGTAACAAAAACTCTTGATGAAATAAATAAAGCAGATGCAACAGACCCTAAATTGAAAAAAATTCAAGAAGCAACAAAAAGCTTGACAGAAAAAGAACCTAAACTTGTAGATATTAGCGAAACAGAAACCGTAAGACTTAGCAAAAAAGGTGAAGAAGTAACTCTTGAATACGGTACTGCTAAAAAAGAATTTGCACCGATTGCAAACTCTTCTGCAAAAGAATTAAAAGCTCCTGTTGTTCTTGATGAAATTCAACAAAAAGTTAAAGACGCATCAGCTGGTATGAAAAAAGGAGATGCTCCAAAAACTATCCCTCACAAAGACGGAAAAGTAATCCAAATCACGCATGACGATAAAGGCATCGCTTATGCGATCGGCAAAGAAACAGAAGTTCCTGGTACATCAGGTACTTTCAAAGCGGAATACAAAAAATCTCTTGATGATTTCGCAAAAGAATCAGTAGAAAAAAGAGCAGCTTTTGATAAGAAAAAAGCTTTGGCTGATGCTTTAGGAATCACAAAAGACGCAACTCCCGAAAAAATCACCAAAGAATCTGCCGAAAAAGCTTTAAAAGCAGCTTCTTCAGAGGCCGGAAAAATAAAAGAAGCTTTTGAAGGACTAAAAGGCGCTCTTCCTAAAAAGATTTCCGGTATGAAAATCGGTATATGCGCGGCAGCCGGTGGGGCTTTAGCAGCCATTATGGGTTATGCTCTCAGCGGAAACAAAGAATAAAAATCCTTTATTTTATAACTAACCTGAAAAAAAGGCGAAGACAAAAGTCCTCGCCTTTAAAATTTATTTTTTTGCTATTTAAAAATTTTGATTCTCATGGTAATATATATTTACATAAATTAAAATTTTGTAATAATATATATTTATGTTTAGATATAATAAGATTAGTTAATACTCTGGTAAGGATAGGGAAATATGACAGACACTAACGAAACATTTCAAGAAGAAATTAATGATCAAGAAAGAATTTTGGTCGTCGACGATGAGGCAAGTATCAGAAGAATCCTTGAAACGCGTCTAAAAATGGTCGGATATGAAGTTATTACAGCTGCTGACGGGGAAGAAGCTTTAGAAATGTATCAAAAGCACAATCCTGATTTGATTATTCTCGATATTATGATGCCCAAACTTGACGGTTATGGTGTTACAAGAGAAGTTAGAAGAACCTCTGACGTTCCTATCATTATCTTAACAGCATTAGGCGATGTATCTGAAAGAATTACAGGTCTTGAACTGGGTGCTGATGACTATGTTATCAAACCTTTTAGTCCTAAAGAACTTGAAGCTCGTGTAAAAGCGGTTTTGAGAAGAACTAACGGCAAAGAGTCCACAAGCTCGACAAAAGTAACGAAAAATGTTATTACAACAGGAAATATCAAAATCGATACTTCACGCCGTCAAGTTTTCCGCAAAAACGAAAGAATCAGACTTACAGGTATGGAATTCAGCCTTTTGGAACTTCTTGTCAACAATTCAGGTCAAGCTTTCTCCAGAAACGAAATCCTTCAGTATGTTTGGAGCTATCCTGCTGACCACCGCATTGACACACGCGTTGTAGATGTTCACATCTCAAGACTTCGTTCTAAGCTTGAAACAGACCCTGCAAACCCTGAACTTATTCTTACTGCTCGCGGCATAGGGTATATGTTTCAACGCATAAGCTAATACACAATTAAAAAATTAAGTAAATATAGGCAAAGGTGGTTTTTATTCATAAATTCCACCTTTATAATTTAAATTATGTTCAAAGAAAATGAAAAAAACGGAATAAAATACTTCACCTCAAATAAGCTTGAGGGACTACACCATGCCTTTACTACAAGAGGATTTGACCTGAGGAACGAGGATGAAAGGATTTTATTGTTAAAAAAACTTGATTTTTGCAAAATCAAAATTGACCCTGAACAAAGAAATTTACCTGAAGATTATTTTACTGAAGAAACAGAAGAAATTTTTGAAGAAAATAAAAAAATATGTCCTCACATAATGCCAAAGCAAGAGCATACCGCAAATATCGCAATTATAGATTGTATAGAAGATACTAAAAAAGACTTTAAAGATACTGACGGAATAATAATAACAATTCCGAATATTCCTGTGGTATTATGCTTTGCGGATTGCGTTCCCGTTGTTCTTTTTTCAAAAAAAGATAATGCTTTAGCCGTCCTACATGCAGGATGGAGGGGCACAGCAGCCAGCATAGTAAAAAAAGCCTGCAAAATTATGACAGAAGATATGCAAATTGAACCCAAAAATATAAAAGCCGCAATAGGAGCGTGTATTTCAAAAGAACATTTTGAAGTTTCAGAAGAAATTAAAACAGCACTGGAATACTCTCTTGATAAGGATTATGATGATATTTTTTGGGATAATAAAGCTGATTTAAAGAAAATAAACGCCTATCAAGCAATAGAAACTGGTATTATGGATATTGATATCATGGAGTATTGCACATGTGATAATAATGATTTATTTTATTCTTACAGAAAAGAAAATCAAACACCCAAAAGACATGGGGTTATTGCACAATTGAAAGAGGATTTAGGATGATTAATCAAAAAACGGTGGAGTTAATCGGGAATGTAATTAATTCTTTATTAGAATTTGTTTATAACGATGAAGATATTTCTTCAGATTTTAATTCGTACTTAAGCGCAATCGGAGTACAAAAC